>JAUSKE010000196.1 GCA_030649435.1 Deltaproteobacteria bacterium | reverse complement strand
CCCATAAAAACCTCACCAATGGCACCACCTATTATTACGTCGTCACCGCCTCGAACGATGCCGGTGAAAGCAGTGCCTCCAGTGAGGTCTCGGCAATCAGATTCACGACCAACCCCTCAGCACTCACCGTCGCCCCGGCGAATGCCAATATCACCATCAGTTGGCCAGCGGTCGTTGGTGCTGCTTCCTACACCCTCTACCATAGAACCTCAACTGGTGTAACGATAGCCAACGGAACAAAGATCGAAAATATCACAGGGACCTCTTACGCCCACACCGGACTGACCAACAATACCACTTACTACTACATCCTTACCGCTACAGATGCCGCGGGAGAAGCGACTGCCTCCAGTGAGGTGTCCGGAATGCCACGCAAGTTCCAGAAGCAGTTTCTTTATGTCGCTGATAGCGCCGCCGCCAACCTTCGCATTCGTCCCTTTACTGTCAGTATGGATACCGGTCTTGTCACCGCAGGGACTGATGCGACGGCACCATCCGGCATTTTCCGTCTGGTGGCTGACCCCCAGGGTCGATTCCTCTATGCCTTGAACGGCACTTTAATCCGTCCTTACACCGTTAACCAAACAACTGGCGCCCTGACTGCCGGTACCGATCTGACGGCTGGCAATATCGACATGGAGCTTCTCCCCAACGGACTCTTCGCCTATCTGATTAGCGGCCAGAAGATCACACGGTATGCGGTCAACCAGACAACAGGGGCGCTCGAAAGCGGGACCGATGTCATCACCGGACTCGGTAATCTTCTGAATCGTATCACCATCGATTCAAATGGCAGTTATCTCTATGTCACCGACTCGAGCAATAACCGACTCCTTCCCTATTCCATCAACAGCAGTGGAGGGATTTCGGCGGGCCCTCCTACCACAATCACTGGCGGAGTCGTTGACCTTGCGTTGGCACCTAACGGCAATTTTATTTTTGAAATGAGTTCGGGAGGGGGTGCCAACAACCTCATCGCCCCCTTTGCAATCAGTAGTGGAACCTTAACGGCCGGGGCGACTGTTGGGCAAGGTGGTTCTGATGCAGGACAACTTCTGTCTGTGGATGGTAGCGGACTCTTTCTCTATGAACTCAGTGGGACTGGTCTCTCCGTTTACGTTCACTCAATCAATCAAACGACCGGGGCCTTGGGGTCAGCCGGTAGCGTGGCAACTTCTATCACTCGTATGACTTCAGAACCAACCGGCCGTTTCTTCTACACCGTGGCCAGCACAACCCTCACCGCCTACACGATTAACTCCTCAAGCGGGGTCCTGACGAGCATCGGTACCGCCACCGCCGCCAACTCCAGCCCCAGCATTGTTCATGCCGTCATTCTTGGGATCCCCTAACAACAGGGGTCACGCAAACTTCTTTCTCTCCGAAAAACTGAACCCACTCTTGAATGTTCTTTGACCGAAGGATCTTCTTCAGCTCTTCGTGACGCCCCCGGCCGATGTACTGAAAACTCTCCACTCCGTTGGCCCACTCGGGACGCCGGATCGCTGTGCAAAAATTCCTCCAGAACTTCGGTTCCAGACAGGCGACCGCCAGATGTTTTTTGTCCTTCGTTTCATAAACATTGTAACGAGCAAGACTCCCCCTTAAAAAATCAGGAAGTTTCTTTTTACGATGACCTCTAGCGACCAGAGAAGCAGCCCCTTTAACCATTGAAATATCAAGATGGGCTCCTTCTTTTTGACGAAGGGCTGCCAGAATTTGAATGACGGCAGTGAGCGCCCCACCGGCGATATCGGCGACCTGAAAACCGGGGATGACCGGCCTCCCCTTTGAATCCCGGTTTAGGTCAAGAAGACCGGAGAGTGCCAAATAGTTTAGGTCATGCCCCGGCGCCTGACTCATTGGGCCAGATTGGCCATAGCCGGTAATTGAACAGAGAATAATCCCAGGCCTGATTTTTTTCAGTCGATCGTAGCCAAATCCCAATCGCCGTAAAACACCCGGACGAAAGTTTTCGAGGATAACATCACTCCGACGGACCAACTTTTCAAAAATCTTGCCCCCTTCTTTCGTTTTTAGATCAATCGTGCGAGCGGTGACTGAAGGAAAGAGTCCCTCGAAATGCTTTTCCAGTGTGGAACCTTTTTGGACAGGAGGTTTGACCCTCAAAATGGTCGCGCCAAGTTCTGATAGAAGATTTGCCGCAAACCAGCCGGGCAAGAGCCGTGTGAGGTCGAGGATTTTAAGGCCTGAGAGAGGCTTTCGTTTCAAGTGAGGATTGATTGGAGCTTCAGGGCGAGCCCCATATTGCCGGCAACTTTCAATTTGCCACTCATGAAGGCCATCTGCGGGTTTAACTTGCCGGTCACGAGCGAAATGAAGTTTTCATCCGACATCGTTACGGTGCAGTTCGCCTTGCCGGAAGAACCGGTGGAGACATTACCACCGGGGGTAGTGAGGTCGATTGTCCAGATTCCCCCACTGTTACCGGTAATATTGAACTCGTAGACCGAATTAATACCGGCCAATTTCTCTCCCTTGGCCTTGATCGCCGTGGCAATTTTTTCTTCGAAATACTGTTTGGGTGTCAGGTCGCTCATGGTCGCCTCCTTAATTAAATTTGGAGCGATGGTAAACGAAGGATGCGAATTGTGTCAAGAAATTTGAAAAATCCTAAGGGAGTTTTGGAGTTCCCTTGCCCGGTCCAATCTCTCCAGCCGGTTTTCCTCCTTTTGGAGTGTCTTCTGCACGAACCTGTTCAACACCGACAACTTCAGAACTGACAGCAGCGCCAGGGAGAAGTTCTTCTCTGGCTTCGGCAGCAGCGGTGGTATTCGCAGCACCAGCTTCACCGGAAGAACGATAATCGATCCCCGACGACTGAACCATTCTTCTTAGTTCGGCCAAGATCGGTTTGCCGGCCGGGGTTCTCGGAACCTGATTGGCGGTCACAAAGACAAAAGTTTTTGGAACGGAGGCCTTGGGAACCTGCCCCTTCATCCAGGTATGAACCTCTGCGGCTGTGGCCGAAGCTCCCTCTTTCAAAACCAGAACGACAGAAACCTTTTGACCCCACTCGTCGTCGTCGACCCCGACAACATACGCCTCGGCCACAGCGGGGTGTTTCATCAATGCCTCCTCGACAACGGTCGGGGAGACAAACTCGCCACCACTCCTAATCCCAGCCCCCTTACGGTAATGAAAGTAGAGTCGTCCCTCCCTCGCCTCAACAACATCCCCCATCTCATACCACTCCCCATCTCTCGCCTGCGATGTTCTTTCAGTGTCATTCCAGTAACGATCAAAAACGACCGGCCCCTTGACCCAAAGGTTGCCTCGGGCTCCTTCGGAAACAGGCTTCCTGTCATCATCCAGGATTTTCCACTCAACCCCAGGGATTGGAATACCGACCGAGGTCGGATCAAAATCA
>JAUSKE010000191.1 GCA_030649435.1 Deltaproteobacteria bacterium | reverse complement strand
ATCATCCCCAAGGAAAACGAAAAAGATTTAAAGGAGATTCCGAAGAACATCTTGAAGGACCTGACCATCATCCCTGTGGATCATATGGACGAGGTTCTGAAGAATGCCCTTGTCCTGAAGGACCCCGGATCCCTCTTCAAGAAAAAAGAAGAGGACCTGACTAAGGAAGGGGAGCCTCCTTTCGACCCACCACCTCCGTCCGCAGCCCCTACGAGTAAACCCGGCGGTCGCGGTCTTGTAATGTAGGGTATACCTGCTGTTATTCGGGCGCTTAGCTTAGCGGTAGAGCACCTCGTTTACACCGAGGGGGTCGGGAGTTCGAATCTCTCAGCGCCCACTGTTACCTAAGATTTCGGGGCTTTTACAGGGAGCGGTTTTCCCTCCTTTACGATCTTTGCCGCCTGTGCAAATCGTTTATGGAAGGTTGATTCGGTGAGGGTCGTTGCGAGATTCATCTTCTGTTTCCGTTTGGTGATCACGGTGACGCGAGTGTTATTTTTATCGATCTTTTCAACCCAGGCCCCCATCACTGTCCCGTAGGAGACGAGGTTCATCCCGCTGCTCGTTAACATGTACCCTTCGTCACGGTGTTCCTCAATCGCGTCAGACCCCTCCCAACGGAAAACTGCCTTGGAAATATCCCAGGCCTGCTTATCAGTTACGGCATAGTCCTTTGTCGTCCCTTTCCCTTCTTGCTTGGCTTTAACGACATCACTCATCGTGGCACACCCGACGAGTAGAACCAGACAGGCAGAAAAAATAAGCTTTGTTTTTTTCATTAGCTCCCCCTTTTTTGCCATAACAGCATGTTGTTCACTAAAAGTGAAATAAAATATTCTCACTGGACTGTTTTTATCTCAAACCGTTCTCCATCCGTCACCACGGTCACCTCGCCGTTCTGATCAGTCCTCAAAAGTTTTATCTTTTCTCGTTCATACCTTTCCAAAACCTCTGGCCGGGGGAAGTGGAACGGGTTCTTCCAGCCGACGCTCATGACGGCAAGTGCTGGTTGGACCGCCTCTAGAAACGGGGTTGAACTCGAGGTGTTGCTCCCATGGTGAGGGACCTTGAGGATGGTGCTTCGAATTTGGGGGCCGAGTTGGCTCATTCGCTTTTCCCCCTCCCGTTCGATGTCGCCGGTGAGTAAAAAGGAGATTTCGCCGAAAGTCAGCTTGAGGACGATCGAATTGTCATTCAGGTTCCATTGAGGGTTGTAAAAGTCTGGGTACAAAATTTCTCCACGGACCCCATTGACGGTAAAAACAGTCTCTTTTGAGGAAACAAAATGAATCGGGATCCCCTGTTTTCTGATTTCATTCATGAGATTGATAAAGGTTTGATCCGGAAAGGTCGCTTCAGTCATCCAGATCTCCCCAACGGAAATTTTTCTGATCACGGAGAGCATCCCCCCATAATGATCCGGGTGCGGGTGGGTCAGGATAATCCGGTCCAGATAGTAGATCCTTTTTTTTAAAAAATAAGGGACAAGGACATTTTGGCCGATATCAAACGGCTGCTTTTCTCCTGACTTGGGGGGGATCAGGAAGCCACCGCTATCGACGAGCCACTTTACACCCTTCGGAAACTCAACTAGCGCGGCATCCCCCTCGCCAACATCCAAAAAATGAACACGCAGCGAGGAAGACCAGAGGGGAGAGAAGAAGGGGTAGAGGAAGAGGCCGGAGAATAACAGAAAAGAGAGAAGGACCCACCACCAACATTTTCTAAAATGGATCACCAAACCCAGCAGGAAGAGGGAGAGGAGAAAGAGGATTATTTCAGGATTGGTGAAGGAAACGGGGATCGCGACTTTTTCAAAATAGGGGAGGATGAGCGAAAGGGTTGTCAGGAAGAGGTGCGAAAGAAAGAGGGCCGCCTGAAAGAAGAGATCCCCTAGTGGTGAAAAAATAAAGGTGGTGATGGCGCCAGCAAAGGTGAGGGGGAGGATCAAAAAACCGACAAAGGGGATTGCCCAAAAGTTGCAGAAGAGACCGGCTAGGGTGAATTGTGAAGCGAACGCTGCGGCAACTGGTGCGGTCAAAAGAAGCGTTGAGGTAGAAATAAGAAGGGTGCGTATGATCACATTTCGGTTTTTAAAACGCTCTTCGGTCAGGACGAAGGTGATCCCGATGACCGCCAAGAAGGAGAGCTGAAAGGAACGCTCAAAGAGCAGTGTCGGCTCCCAGGCGAGGAGCAGGAGGGCCGCGGCTGCCAGGACGTTCCAAAGATCTTTTTCTTTATCGAAAATGAGTGCTGTCAGGTAAAGGGAAACCATGACCGCTGCACGCAGGGCTGCGGGAGGAGAACCGGAAAGGAGCAGGTAGAAGAGGAGCGGGATAAAACTGGCGGCCGCGGCGATCTTTTTTACCGGGAAAAGGAGGGTCAGGCGGTAAGACCGCTTGAAAAGAAAGAGGAGTAGAGCAAAGAAGGAGGTTGTGACCATGCTGATATGGAGCCCTGAGATGGAGAGTAGGTGTGACAGTCCCAAAGTTTGAAGGGTCTCGGTCATCGGTGGCGTCAGGCCAGAACGGTCATCGATCAGGAGCGCCCTCAAGAATCCTTCTTCCGGTTTTTTTTCAGGCCCTGAGAGTTTCTTCTTCAGTTGGTTCCTGATTTTCTCGATGGTCCCCATGAATGAAGTTCGAGGAGATTCAATTTTTTGGATTTCAAGGGGGGAGGCAATGAAGCCGGTCGCCTGAATCCCTTTCCTTTGCAAGAAGCGGGCGGTGTCGAAGCTCCCTTCGTTTTGAAAGGAGTGGGGTTCCTTAAGCCGGCAACGGAAGAGGAGTCCATCGCCCGGGACACTCTCGGGAGGCTCCGGGAGAGAAAGTCTGATCTTGCCGGAGAGCGGCAACCACCCCTCTTTTTTATCGTTCACTTGGATCAGTCTAACGTCAAAGGTAGTTCTGTCAGGCGCGGCATGGCTTTCCAAAAGGGTTCCCAAAAAGATTTCTTTTTCCCCTCTCTGGATCAGGGTGGAAAGAAACGGGTTGGTGGCCTGGTTGAAACGGAAAAATTCGAAGGGGAGGTTGTCAGCGATCAGGATCCCGATCACCAAGAGGATCGCCGGAGGAAGAAGAGGTATCGTTTTCCAGGGTTTCATCGATCTCCTGAACAAGGTCATCCACCACATCTTGGACCTTTTCGTAGTCGCTGTTTCCCCGCGCCCCTCCCTGAATGGAAGCGAGCTTTCCCCGGAGTCCCTTCAAAAACCTTTTGGCCTTTTCGGTCTTGCGAAGACGGTAGAGGGCCAAGAAGGAGCGAACGTTAATGCCGTTCAGGATGAACTGACCATCTTGGAGCTGCCATTTCAAGCCGAATATTTTTTCGTTATAGTTCTTCCTCATTTGACCGAGGATTTTTTCCAGAAGGGCGTCGATCAATGCCGCAAATTTGGCAAAACCGATTACTTCGCGGGCCGAGGTCCCAACTTTTTTCTTGTAATCATTGAGCCCCTCGGCAATGGCGACCCAATAAGAAACCCCTAGTTTCCCATCGGCAATCAGGGAGCCGACATCGTGCCCCTCCAGGTAGACCCTGCCGTTGTTGAAGGTCCACCGCTGACCCTCCCGGACGAAGGTCAAAGCGCTATCGGGATAGTAGGGAGTCTCGGGATGTCGAGGAAGTTCGACCTCCGGACGTTGGATCGGGGCTGGAGTGATGCCGGGGACCTTAACCATTGAGATTCACTATAACCGAAGAGGGGAGGTTTGGCAATTCTTAGGAGTGAACCTTTTTGAGGAGTTCTTCGTACTCTTTGAGAAATGGCTGCCCCTGGTTGGAAGAGGCGAGGATTTTTTTAAAATCTTTAAGGAGTTGGAGTTGGATTGAATCGAGGGCCATATTTTGAATATTATGCCCCTTAAGAAAAATCTCCCGTCTTGCCTTGTCAAAATGAAGAGAGTGAACCTCTCCCCCCAAGGTAAAGGTGTAGGTGATTCGATCTCCAAAGGCGATCAGTTGGCTCCCTTTCAATGACTCCGCTGAGGGGAGCGTCGGTTTCGCAGGGGTGGGGAAGGAACTGCCAGGGATGACCTTCTCACGGACCATCTCTGTTGAATGAATCCCTAGGTTTTCTTTCTTGGTGGTTGACATTATTTCCCCTTCAGCCCTAATAAAAGCATATTTCATGCCAGTTTTGGCCAGGGGCGTTATATTGTAAATAACTGATTTTTAATGGTATTTTAGGTATCCAAAACGGCGGGCCGATTCTCAAACTGATAAAATTATCAAATTGATAAGATCAAAATGAGAAAACAGACTTTAAACGAAGGAGAGTGGGTCTCGCAAATTGAGCAGGGGAAGGGGACCCTTTTTCAAAAAAAGGTCTGGAAAGTTTTGCTAAAAATCCCTCAGGGGAAGACCCGTTCTTACCGATGGGTCGCTCAAAAAATAGGACGGTCAAAAGCGGTACGGGCGGTGGCGAATGCCTGCGGAAAAAACCCTTATGCCCCGTTTGTTCCCTGCCATCGTGTCGTCCGTTCGGATGGTTCTTTGGGAGGGTACTCGTCGGGAGGAGTTTCGGTAAAAAAGAAGCTTCTTCGAAAAGAAGGGGTTCTTTTTTAACTTAACGCCGGATCTCTCTCAGGTGCCGGATTGTGGCGACCGTTTTCTGAAGAACGTAATCGATCTCTTCTTCCGTATTGAAACGGCCCAAGCCGAACCGGATGGAACTCCGGATCCTTTCGTCATCCAACCCCAAGGCCTTGAGTACCGTTGACGATTCTGCCTTGAGGGAGGCGCAGGCGGAGCCGGAAGAGATCGCAATTTCGGGCATCGCCGCAATAATCGCTTCTCCACTAACCCCCTTAAAGCTGAGATTCAGATTGCCGGATAATCTCTCGGTCGGGTGACCGTTTAAGAAAACACCATCCAGTTGTTGGGAGAGACCTTGGTGGAGTTTATCCCGAAGGGATCGGATACGCCTCGACTCTTGTTCCATTTCACGTCCGGCAATGGCAAAAGCTTCTCCCATACCGACGATATTCGGGACCGGTAAGGTGCCGGAGCGAAAACCTTTTTCGTGACCTCCACCGTGAAGGATGGGGGCCAGACGGACACGCGGGTTTTTGCTCCTGACGTAAAGCGCCCCAACCCCCTTAGGTCCGTACGCTTTGTGGGCTGACATTGAGAGCAAATCGATCCCCATCGCTTGGACGTCAATCGGGATCTTGCCACAACCTTGAGCCGCATCGACATGAAAGAGGATTTCTTTTTTCGTGGGTGAAGCACCCTTGGCGATTTTACCGATGGCCGCTATCGGATGGATCGTGCCGATCTCATTGTTGGCCACCATGAGGGAGATCAGGATTGTTTTCTTGCTCAGCGCTTTTTTGAGGTGATCCAGATTAATCAGACCGGTCGGGTCGACGGGGAGACGGATAATCTTGAAACCCTTCCGTTCGAGGGCTTCTAGGGTATCCAGCACAGCATGGTGTTCGGTGGTTGCGGTGATGATCTCATTTCCCTTTTCTTCGTACATGGTGGCAACACCGGTCAGGGCGAGATTGTCAGATTCGGTGGCGCCGCTCGTCCAAATAACCTCGCTTGGGAGTGCCCCGATCAGTTGTGCGACCTGTTCACGGGCCTTGTTGACCGCCTCTTC
>JAUSKE010000189.1 GCA_030649435.1 Deltaproteobacteria bacterium | reverse complement strand
CGGGGCGATCGCCGGGGCGGTGATCGTCTTGGGGCGGCGCTCTTTGACCGATATCCCAACACTCCTCGTCTGTCTGGTGACGTTTATGACTTTGAGGAGTACCAAAAAAATCCCAGAGCCGATTTTGGTGCTTATTGCCGCACTGGTCGGTTTTTTTATCTACCCAATGGTTTCTCATCCCTAGAGGCAACGTCTTGCCAAACGATTTAAGATATGGTTCTGTCGCCGCCGATGACCAAGGCAAGTAAATTGGAGTGCCAGACCTGTAATTCCCGTCTCTTGGGAGTCCTTTGCGATCTTGAGAAAAATGCGGTTGAAGAGTGCGACCAGCACAAAACGACCAATGAGTACAAAAAAGGACAAGTGATCTTCTATGAGGGCAATCAGGCTTATGGGCTCTACTGCATTTTTTCAGGCCGTGTGAAGCTCTACCAGACGGGAGTCGATGGCCGGCAGCAGATTTTAAGGATCGCCGGTCCTGGCGACCTGTTGGGTTACCGGGCCCTCTTCTCGGATGAGTCCTACCATGCGACAGCCGAGACGCTTGAAGCCTCGGTCATTTGTTGTGTCGATAAAAATGCCTTCTTTCCGGTCCTTGCCAAAAACCCGAAGCTGGCATTGAACATCATCAAAAAACTGGCCAAGGAACTTCGTGAGGCCGAGGAGTTGGCGACCAGTATCGCCCAACGGTCGGTTCGGGAACGGATGGCCGAACTTTTGATGATGCTCAAAGAGACTTATGGCAAGCCGTCCAAGAAGGGGATTGTGATCGACCTTCATCTTTCGCGTGAAGAACTGGCGGAGATGATTGGCATCACTCAAGAGACCGCCATACGACTTCTCTCCGAATTCAAAAAAGATGGCCTGATTGAAGTCCACGAACGAGAGATCACCATCTTAAACCCAAAAGCTCTTCTCGAAACAGCCCGCATCGAAGCCTAGCAGTTTTTATCGACTGACGACGATCATATCCCTCCCTGAGGGAAATCATTCTCACTGTTGCCCGGTTTGTTAAATTCCAAGACAATGGTGGAACGCGTTCTATCGTCGTTGAAGGAGCACTGGGACCATCTCCTCAAAGAGGGGCAGGAGCTGTCTTTTCGTAAGGGGCAGGCCCTTTTTTATGAGGGGCATGTCCCCTATGGGATTTTTGTCCTTCGTTCCGGAAAGGTTCAGTTTGTGAGGGGAGACGATTCTTGCGGCGAGGAACCGCATCTCGTTCAAGCCTCCAAGGGGAAAATCATCGGCCTCTCCCACTTTTTTGAAGAATCCCCCTTTTGTTGTACCTGCGTGGCTTTGAGTGACTGCAAACTCACCTTTATTTCAAAAACCCAACTACACCCGTTCAAAATGGCCTCTCAATGCTAGGTTGGTTCCCCGAAAACATTTCGACCTACGGTCACGGGATCGATCATGTCATCCAGGTGATCTATTACATTGTTGGTGCCTGGTTTCTCCTGGTTGAAGGGGTTCTTTTTTATTTTCTGATCCGTTACCGAAAAAAGAAGGGGGTGCCGGCCGTCTACGAACCGGGTTCGACCTGGAAGGCACTGCTCTGGGTCTTTATCCCGGCTGTTCTTATCCTCGGTTTTGATTTGGGGATTGATTGGGCTCAGGCACCGGTTTGGGACGAGATCAAACTTTCCCTTCCTTTACCGGAGCAGGTGGTTCGGGTGACGGGGCGACAGTTTGTCTGGGAGTTTGTTCAGGCCGGCCCGGATGGCAAACTGGATACCGCCGATGATATCGCGACGGTCAATCAACTGACTGTTCCGATTCATGCCAAGGTACAATTTGAACTTCTGGCGGCCGACGTGATCCACAGCCTCTGGATCCCAAATTTAAGACTCAAACAGGATGCGGTTCCGGGCCGGACGATCAAAGGTTGGTTTGAGGCAACGAAAGAGGGGACTTACCCGATCGCCTGCGCCGAACTCTGCGGCAGCGGTCATGGTGTGATGAAGGGGGAACTCCATGTGTTGAATCCTGTTGATTACCAGAGGTGGCTCCATGAAACGGTTCATTAGAACGTATCTCTTTTCACTCGATCATAAGATGATCGGGAAACAATACTTGATTACTGGCCTCTTGATGTCGCTCGTCGGTGGTTACCTGGCGTACGTTTTTCGTCATCAACTTGCCTGGCCGGGAAGCCCTGTCCCCGGCTACGGGATGGTCGGCCCAGACCAATACAACGGCTTCGTGACGATGCATGGCACGATCATGGTCTTTTGGGTCGCGATGCCGATCCTTCTTTCCGGTTTCGGCAACTACCTCCTCCCTCTCATGATTGGTGCACGCGATATGGCGTTCCCACGCCTGAACATGCTTTCCTACTGGACCTTTTTCTTAAGCACGGTGGTTTTGATTACTTCCTTTTTTGTCCCTGGTGGTCCGGCATCGGGCGGTTGGACAAGCTACCCGCCACTCTCGGACCAACCTGGTTTCACCGGTGTCTTCTGGGGTGGGCACCTTTGGATCCTTGCAGTCGCCCTGGAATTTACATCGATGTTGATGGGGGGAATTAATTTTCTGACGACGACCCTCGCCCTTCGCGCCAAGGGGATGTGTCTTTTTCGAATGCCGATCTTTGTCTGGATGGAGAATATCGCTTCTCTTCTTTTCATGTTTTCCGTTGGCCCGCTCATCGCTGGGGCCTTCATGCTTTTGGCCGATCGTCTCGTGAACACCGGTTTTTTCATGCCATCGGCGGGGGGCGACCCGCTCCTCTTTCAACACCTCTTCTGGTTTTTCGGTCATCCGGAGGTTTATGTCCTTCTCCTCCCATCGCTAGGAATTTTGGCCGAAGTCTTCACGGTCTTTTCGAGGAAAACACTCTTTGGTTACCGAACGATCGTTTACGCCACATTGGTGGCAGGGGTTTTGAGTTTCGTTGTCTGGGCCCATCACCAGTTCATTAGTGGGATGGACCCTCGGCTTGCTGCTCCGTTCAGCGTGACGACAATTCTGATCTCTGTCCCATTCGCCATCTCCCTTTTCTCTTTTATCGCAACGCTCTGGGGGGGATCGATCGAGTTCACCACCGCCATGCTCTTTGCGGTCGGGATGTTGGCCGAGTTCATGATCGGTGGGGTGACCGGAATTTTTAACGGTTCTGCCGCCGCCGATATTTACCTGCACGATACTTATTTTGTTGTCGCCCATTTTCACTACACCCTTTTCCCGGTCACCTTCTTTGGCGCCTTCGCTGGAATCTACCACTGGTTCCCAAAAATGTACGGCCGCTTCCTGAACGAAAAATGGGGGAAGGTCCATTTTTGGGTCACGGCACTCTCCTTTAATGTGATTTTTATTCCCCTCTTTCTCCTGGGGCTTGCCGGTCACCAGCGGCGGATCTTTGACCCGACCGTTTTTGATTACCTCGCCAAGTACCAGCACCTCCATGTGATTGCCACCTTTGCGATGATCACCATGCTTCTGGGGCAGATCCCTTTCATCGCAAATTTTATTATCAGTATTTATAAGGGGCGTTTGGCGGACCGGAACCCTTGGAAGGGGACAACGCTCGAATGGGTCGCTCCTTCTCCTCCGGGACATGGGAATTTTGAAAATGATCCGGTTGTCCATCGTGGTCCGTATGACTATAGCCTGCCGGGACGGGATCGCGAGTGGGTGTCGCAAACGGAGGAATAATGAAGATTGCAGAGGCGAATGAAAATCAGGTTCCCTTGTGGCGCCTCGGCGTCTGGTGGTTTTTAGGTTCCGAGATCGTTGTTTTTGGAGGACTCCTTGCCTGTTACACCCTTTATCGTTTTCATCACCCTGAGTGGGGGATGGAGGCGGCCCATACCCTTTCGTGGGTCGGGGCGATCAACACGGTAGTGCTTTTGACCAGCAGTCTCACAATGATCCTTGCCCATGAGCGTGTTGAACAGTGCGATCTTTCAGGGGCGGTTAAATTTTTGGGGATAACCATTCTCTTGGGACTGCTTTTTCTCTCTTTCAAGGGGTATGAGTACCACCACGAAATCTCGAACGGTCTTCTGCCGTCAAAAAGCCTCTTCTGGTCGTTCTACTACCTGATGACTGGTCTTCATGGCCTCCATGTAGTGGGAGGTCTGATCGCAAACGGGGTTGTCTGGCAGGGACTTAAAAAAGGAAAAAATCCCCACAGGATCGAGTCGGTCGGGATCTATTGGCATTTCGTCGATGTTGTCTGGATCTACCTCTTTCCATTATTGTACCTCGCTTCGCCAGGGGGTGCTTTATGACACAGAAAACACTCATTTGGATCTGGTTTGCCTTGCTCGCGATGTTGGGGGTCAGTCTCGTCCTTGGTTCTTGGGGGCACCGGCAACTCGCAACAATTTTGATCTTTGGTGTGGCAACCGTGAAGGCGTTTTTGGTGGGGGCTTTTTACATGAGACTTCGGTGGGAGCCGGGCTACATTGTTTGTATCCTCTTGGGCGGGATTGGACTGATCCTCATCTTTTATTTCGCCCTCGTCCCAGACATTGTCTACGTTTATGGAAGATAAGATTGCTAAAATCGGGATGACATTTTTTGTCGCGACCGAGATCATGTTTTTTGCCGGTCTCATCAGCGCTTATTGGGTTCTTCGGTCTCAGGTGGTCCCATGGCCGCCTGTCGGGCAACCACGACTACCCGCGATGATGACCGGATTGAACACGCTGGTTCTTTTATTCAGCGCGGTTTCGATCGGTCTTGCGGAGCATGCGCTACGCCGGCTGAAGTTGGCCCAGTTTATTACCTGGCTTCAGGTTACCGCTGCTGCCGGTCTTCTTTTCCTGGCGGTTCAGGGGTACGAATGGGAGCGGCTCATCCGTTTTGGGATGAGGACGACAAAAAATATTTATGGTGGATTGTTTTACATCATCATTGGGGCCCACGCCGT
>JAUSKE010000186.1 GCA_030649435.1 Deltaproteobacteria bacterium | reverse complement strand
GTAGTTACGACCACTCTTCGCGGCGAGGGTGGGGTTTGTGGTGACGCCATCGATCACCCCCATGGAATTGGCTTCACGAATCTCTTTCACATCGGCGGTATCGATAAATATTTTCATGAAGAACGGTGTACCTTAATTTGGGATCGATCTTCAAGCTCTTTTAGAAGGGTTCGGACCAGTTTTTTGACGAGGGGGTGCTCCCAGTCAGGGGCGATGTCGGCGAGCGGTTGCAGGACGAAACGTCTTTTTGTGATTTCTGGGTGGGGGAGGGTGAGGTTGGGGGCTGACGAGACAACTGAGTCAAAAAAGAGGAGGTCAAGGTCGATGATCCGAGGAGCCCATCGATCCGTTCGGAGACGCCCCATCTGCCCCTCGATCTCTTGAAGATTCTTTAAAAGTTCCTTCGCCTCAAAATTTGTTTCGATCTGAACCACCCCATTGATAAACCATGGTTCTTTTTCCTTCTGTTGGTGGGGGAGTACCACTGGTTCCGTTTCGTAGAGGGGGGATTGTTGGATCAGATCGGTTTTGGGGAGCGCCGCAATCTTTTGAGTCGCCTGCTGACAGAGGCTGATCCTATCCCCCAAATTAGAACCGATCCCGATAAAGGCGGTATGTTTCATCCAAGGAATTTCTTTAAACGGTCTAACGCTTCTTTGAGTCGTGCTTCCTCTTTGGTGAGGGAAAAACGGATATACCCTTCGCCCCCGTCTCCAAAACCATTGCCCGGAGTGACAACGATGCCAGCTTTTTCAAGGAGTTTTACGGCAAACGTCTTGCTGGTCTCCCCTTTAGGGACGGCGACCCAAACATAAAAAGTGGCCTGGGCGCTGGCGACATCAAAACCAATTTTTTTCAATCCCTGAACGAAGAGGGTGTGACGGGTCTTATAGAGTTGGCGAATCTCCCTCATTGCCTCATCCCCCTTTTCGAGGGCGATCATGCCGGCATACTGGATCGGGTGAAAGACTCCGGAGTCGACGTTGGTCTTGACCTTGCCAAGTCCTGCGATGATCTCAGGATGGCCGCAGGCCCAGCCGATTCGCCAACCGGTCATGTTGAATGTCTTCGAAAGAGAATGAAACTCGATGCCGACCTCCATCGCCCCGGGGGTCTCCAAGAAGCTTTTGGGTTTTTCCTTTTCATCAAAATAAATTTCAGAATAAGCGGCATCGCTCGCCACGATAATCTTGTATTTTTTGGCAAAGTCGACGACCTGTTTGAAAAACTCATTTGTCGCGACGGCAGCGGTCGGGTTATTCTGGTATTTGATATGGAGGATCTTGCTCCGGACTGCGACCTCTTCCGGGATCGCTTTAAGGTCTGGCAAAAAACCATTCTCCCTTTTAAGTGGCAGACTGTAAGGCTCGCCACTACAGAAGAGAGTTCCGCTGGTGTACGGTGGGTAGCCGGGGGACGGGATCAGAACGACATCGCCCGGATTCACGAAGGCGTAGGGGATGTTGGAAATCCCCTCTTTGGAACCGATGAGCGAAACGATCTCACTCGTTGGGTCAAGTTTGACATCAAAACGTTTTTGCATCCAGCGGGCCACTGCCTCACGAAAGAGGTTCATCCCGCTGTAGGAGGGGTACTGGTGGTTCGCCGGATCCTCACTCCTTTTTTGAAGTTCTTCGATGATAAAGCGAGGGGTCGGTTGGTCCGGATCGCCAACGCCAAGGTCGATTACGTCGACCCCTTTTTTGATCTGTTCTCCCTTTAATCGGTCGACCTCGGCAAAGAGGTAGGGGGGCAGATTTCTGATCCGATTGGCGAGTTCTATCTTCATGGCTTCAATCCAAGGACCTGCTGCATATCGTACAGCCCCGGTTTTTTATCAACGAGCCACTTGGCGGCCCGGAGGGCACCGACGGCAAAAGTGTCTCGAGAAATAGCGCGATGGGTCACTTCTAAAGTTTCACCCGGGCCGGAGAAGACGATCGTGTGATCACCGACCACCTCTCCCTCCCGAATCGATTCGATCGGGATGTCGGAGAGCTTCCGGCCCGATGCGGCGGCAATTAACTCTGCCGTGTGCAGGGCGGTTCCGGAGGGGGCATCTTTTTTATGCACATGATGGACCTCCTTCATCGTCACTGAGAAACTCTTTCCAAAAACCTGCCCCGCTTTTTCAACCATGCTCCACATCGTGTTGACACCAGTCGACATATTGGCGGCAAAAACAATCGGAACAATCTTCGAAAGTTTTTTAAACTCATTCGTTGCTTCTTCCGAAAGCCCAGTGGTCCCAATCACGATCGGCTTTTTCATTTTGGCAGCGGCATGTACATGTTCGAGGCTTCCCGAAGGGTTGGCGAAGGAGATAATACAATCGGCCTTGCCGGCCAGTTCTTGGAGTGAATCGGTAATCATCACGCCACAGGAAGAACAATTAGAGAGGAGGCAGGCATCCTTTCCCAAGGTGGCGCTCCCCGGCGACTCAATCGCCCCAACGAGTTTGAGATCAGGATCTTGACAGAGATTAACGATAATTTGCCGCCCCATCCGACCGGCGGCACCACAGACGATCAGTCGAATCATAGAATTTTATGTTCCTTCAGGACTTTTTTTAGTCTCCCCAGATTAGTTTCTCCCATCGGGCAAAGGGGGAGTCGCATCTCCGCCGAACATTTGCCCATAAGGCTGAGGGCTGTTTTAACAGGGATTGGATTGGTTTCGAAAAACATCGCTTCGTGGAGAGGGAGCAGTTTTTCGTGCAACCCTCTCGCTTTTTCATGATCACCGGCAAAGAAACTATCACACATCGCCGCCATCTCGTGGGGGACGATATTTGCCGTTACGGAAATGGAGCCAGTCCCACCACAGGCCATGATCGGAAAATTCAGGGCATCCTCTCCCGAAATAACATCAAAATTGCTGCCGCATTCTTTCAAAATCTCCAGAACCTGCACGAGATTCCCGGAGGCCTCTTTGATACCAACGATGTTGTCGATTTTGGCGCAACGGGCGACCGTCTCCGGCAGCATGTTGACACTGGTTCGTCCAGGGACGTTGTAGAGGATAATCGGGATATCGGTCGAGGCAGCGATCGCCTTGAAGTGCTGGTAGAGCCCTTCTTGCGTCGGTTTGTTGTAGTAGGGGGTGATGCTGAGGACTCCATCGGCCCCTGATTTTTTGGCCTCTTTGGTGAGTCGTACCGCTTCATCTGTAGCATTGGAACCAGCACCGGCCAAGACCTTGACCCGTCTCTTCGCCTGCTCCACAACGATCCGGATCACACGATCATGTTCTTCATGGGAGAGAGTCGCCGATTCACCGGTCGTCCCGCAAGGGGTCAGCACATCTGTACCGCTGGTGATCTGCCACTCCACCAGTTCTCTGAGCGATTTTTCATCGACTTGGCCATCCCTGAAAGGGGTGACCAGGGCCACCATGGAGCCTTTAAACATGTTTTGGTCTGTAGGGGATTCAGGCTAAAACTGCAAGGGAGAATCTTAGCAACTTTCGTCCCCTCATGACGATAATAAGAATGAAAAGATTGGGGATGAGGTTGGAAGAAGGAGATTCCTCACCCCTAGATCCCCCACTCCTTCTTCCAAAATTTTAAGAAGCCCCGACGGCTGAAATAGCTGTCGGGGTTTCTGTTTTTGGAGGGATGAAGCCGCTGGAAATAAGGTACATATCAATTGATGTCTTCCGGGTCGCCTCCGGCAGGAAGGTTTGAACCTTGGCGAAACGTTCTTTCAGGGCTTTTTTGTAGTTTTCCAACTCTTCCCCTGGGAATATCTTGACGACGAAGCCTCCTCTTTCCCTAAGAAACAGGGAACAACAATGGAGTGCCATCTGGGCCAATAGGTAGGAGTTGTAGTGGTCCTGAAATTTGACCCCTGAGAGATTGGGGGCCATGTCGGAGACGACCAGGTCCACCCTACGGCCCAGTTCAGCCGAGATACGTCGCTGGATTGGCTGCTGATTGATATCCCCTTGGATCAGGCAGAGATTCCTTTCAACAATCCCATGGATCGGTTCAAGATCGACCCCAACGACCTTACCCGAAGGCCCTATTTCTTGTGCAATGACCTGTAGCCATCCCCCTGGGGCACAGCCCAAGTCGATGACCTGCATCCCCGGTCTCATTAGGTTGAATTTTTTATTGATCTCAATCAACTTGAAGGCGGCACGAGACTTAAACCCTTTTTCCTTCGCCTTTCTGTAGAATCGATCTTTTCTATCGTAAGCCATAAAAGGCGACAATAGCTGGCAACCTTTGCCAAAACAAGACGATAATCTGTCTGAAAGGATAGGAGATTTTAGGGCTTGTTTCGGGGGCCTGAGACCCCATAGATTGTTAAAGGGAGCTGCTGGTTAGATAAAAAATTAAGTAGTTTCAGGTAGTTATTAATATGATCAAGATGGCAAACAGATTGCATCTATAATAGGCGAAAGGGTTAATTATGGGAATAACAGCAACACCATCTATTCAAGACAGTCGGTTAGCAGAGATTTTGGCGAATGCCTCTCCGGCAGATGCAGCCCAGATTCGGGGAGTTGCCGCTGCTGACCCTAAAGCGGTCCAAGCCCTTTTAGATTCTTATGGAGCCAATGCGACGCCTTATATTCTCTCTCACGCAGGAGGGATGCGGATTGAAAACAGCTATGCGGCTCGAATTCATCGAGGGTTTGACCCGGTCAAGAGAGATGTCTTGGCGGCACTCTCAAAATTTCGACCAGGGGACCCCACTTATGACAACCGAGGGGCTGATGAAACAGCGATTGAATCTGCAATAAGACCAGGAGTTTTAAAAGATCTGGGGGTTTAAGTAAATTTATGGCCTTTGAACAATACATCCAAAAATACCCAAGCCTCTCTTTCCTGAAGGATTCAGAGTTTCAATACATGGATTCGGCACGGCAGGAGTATCTGGCTGGTCTGATTGAGGATGCGATCTTTTGGATCGAGCACGAAGCGAAGAGAGAAAATGCCAAACACTTTTTTTTCTTAGGCTCTGCACTTGGCCTCTTGGGAGCCGAAGGGGATGCGCGTGATCAAGGCCTCGCTGGCAAGGCTTTGGAAGATCATCTCAAACCCCACAAGCAGTTCTACACCCAGTTCAATCCCTATTCTGGGAATACCCACGAAAAAGAGTAGTCCCTCGTCCCCGCAGTTCTAATTTTCATCATTTTTTTCTTCTTTTTCGTTTTTTCAGCAACAAATCCAGACTTCTGCCGAGAATAAGAATAGAAGGAGCGAACGCTCTTTTGGAGAAGGCAAAAACGGGGGGATCCAATGATCCCCCTTTTTTATTGCCCCGAGCTTAAGGAGGCAGGATGAAGCAGATGATGAAATGTGGGGAGAGACGGAATCGAACCGCCGACGCGCAGATTTTCAGTCTGCCGCTCTACCGACTGAGCTATCTCCCCCGTCAACGCATTGACGTTAGTCACAAGACGGATCGCTTGAATAGTATAAGTTTGGAGAGGCTGTCAATAAAAGAGAAGGTTTGACCTGTTTTCGAGGCTATGCTATACAGAGCAGCTATTTTAATCCTAGGTCCAATAAAGGAGAAGAACCGATGGCACTGAATCAGCGGATGTTTAAGGCGGGAGATAAGGCGGTTTATCCGGCTCATGGGGTGGGAGAGGTTCAGGCAATAGAGACCCGTGAGATTTCAGGCAATCGGCAAACTTTTTACATCCTTAAAATTCTTGATAACGGCATGACGATCATGGTGCCGACCGACAATGTGAAGTCCGTTGGTCTGCGAGAAGTGATTAGCGAAGATGAAGTCGAAGAGGTGTATGCCATCCTCAAAGAGAGAGATATCACGGTCGACAACCAGACTTGGAACAGACGGTACCGTGAGTACATGGACAAGATCAAAACCGGTTCGGTCTACGAAATTGCCGAAGTTCTGCGTGACCTCTCCCTTCTTAAATTCGAAAAAGAGCTCTCTTTCGGAGAACGGAAGATGCTCGATACAGCCAAGAGCCTTCTTGTGAAGGAACTGGCGATTGCTCAAGACAAGGAAGAGGAAATGGTACTGAAAGAGATTCAAAAAATCTTCAAGAATTAACTTTACCCTCGTTGAAAACGATTGCCATTATTCCTGCAGGGGGGGCTGGTCTTCGGATGGGGACGAAGGAGCCAAAGCAGTTCCTCACCCTCGAAGGGCGACCGATACTCCACTGGACCCTAGAAAACCTTATTGCTGTTTCAGGGATTGATGCGATCTGTGTGGTCGTTCCTGCCAGTCACCTCGAGCAGACGAAAAAGGAGTTGGGTCAGGCTCCCTGGAAGTCAAAAATCCATTGGATTGTCGAAGGAGGCAAGGAGAGACAAAATTCAGTCATCCGAGGGTTTAGGAAAATCCCTATTTGTGATATGGTCCTTGTCCACGATGCTGTTCGCCCTTTTGTTGTGGCAAAACAGATTCGGGATCTTCTCCAGTTGGCTACTGAAAAAGGGGCTGTTATTTTAGGGCTGCCGGTGAAAGAAACAATCAAAGAGATTCGAGGGGAGAACGAGGTGGTGAGAACAGTCGATCGAAACTCCCTTTGGTCGATCCAGACCCCTCAGGTGTTCCGCTATGCCGTTCTAAAAGAAGCGATTGACCGTGCCGAAAAAGAATCTTTTCTGGGGACCGACGAAGCGATGCTCGTTGAACGGATAGGACACCCGGTTTTTATTCTGGAAGGAAGTCCATTGAATATTAAGATTACCAGGCCGGACGACTTGATTCTGGCCGAAGGGGTACTCCATGCGTATCGGAATCGGTTATGACATCCACCCGCTCAAGGCGGGGAGAAAACTTATTTTAGGTGGGGTTGAAATCCCTTTTGAAAAAGGGTTGCTCGGTCATTCGGACGCCGATGCCCTGTTCCACGCCATAGGTGATGCTCTCTTGGGGGCCTTGGGAGCAGGCGATATGGGGGATCATTTTCCGGATACCGACCCCCGTTTTCAGGGTCAATCCTCTTCATTCTTTTTGCAGGAGATTTTGAAGAAGGTGAAAAAGGCTGGTTATGTCGTCCATCATCTCGACAGCAATGTTATTTTAGAAAAGCCAAAATTGGGACCGTACAAAGAAGAGATGGTTGCAAATATCTCAAAACTCCTCAAAGTTTCGAGGGACCGGGTGAATGTAAAGGCGAAACGCAACGAGGGGCTCGGTTCTTTGGGACGTGGTGAAGGGATTGCTGCGCAGGCCGTTGTTCTTTTACGTCCAAAATAATATGTCTCTTAAGGTTTACAACAGTCTGACCCATCGGAAAGAGGCTTTCACTCCTCTCAATCCTCCTGCTGTTAAAATGTACGTTTGTGGTGTGACGGTCTATGATGACTGCCACATCGGTCATGCGAGGGCCGCGGTCACCTTCGATCTCATTTATCGTTACCTCCTTCACAAGGGGTATTCAGTCACCTTTGCCAGAAACTTTACCGATATTGATGACAAGATCATCAAACGGGCCTCTGAATTGGGGATCCCCTGGCATGAGGTTGCCAGTCGCTACATTGCCGCCTTCGAAAGAGACATGGGTCCGCTTGGATTAAAGAAACCGACGGTGGAGCCAAAGGCGACAGATCATATCCCGGAGATGATTACCCTTATTGAAAAACTTTTTGCCAAGGGGCTGGCCTACGAACGGGATGGGGATGTTTTTTTCAGCGTCCGTCGCCTGCCGCATTATGGGAAACTGTCACATAAAAAGATTGAGGACCTCGAAGCGGGGGCGCGCGTGGAGGTGATGGAAAAAAAGGAAGACCCGCTCGACTTTGCCCTCTGGAAAAAATCGAAGCCAGGAGAGCCTGAATGGCAGAGCCATTGGGGGCCAGGTCGTCCGGGGTGGCATATTGAATGTTCGGCAATGAGCCAGAAATATCTTGGTGAGAGTTTTGACCTTCATGGGGGAGGGCGGGATTTGATCTTTCCCCACCACGAGAATGAAATTGCCCAATCAGAGGGGGCGACGGGTAAACCATTTGTGAAATATTGGCTCCATAATGGCTTTGTGAACATCGATGCCGAAAAAATGAGTAAGTCGGTTGGCAATTTTAGAAAACTTCGTGAGGTATTGGAAAACTACGATGGCGAAACAGTGCGAACATTTCTTCTCTCAGCCCATTATCGAAGCCCTATTGATTACAATGAGGAGGCGATGAAGGAGACCGAGGAGGCGCTGGATCGGTTCTACCTGGCGGTCAAACGGCTCAAGGATTTTCCACAAGGGGATGGAGGGGATCAAAAAGAACTTCACCTGCTCTCTTCTTTTGAGGAGGCGATGGAGGATGATTTCAACGCGACCCAGTTTTTTGGCAACCTCTTTGATTGGGTCCGTCAGGTTAATAAATATCTGGATGGTTTGGAAAAGAAGAAAAAAGGGTTTTCGCATCCCGTCAAGTCACAGATTCTTCAAGAACTACAGCAGATCAGTCAAGTCTTGGGGATTTTCGGCCAAGACCCGCATCGCTATTTTGAGCAGAGGTCTTCGCGACAGATGACCAAAAGTGGTTTGGATCCTTCCGAGATTGAACGGCTGATCGAAGAACGACAAAAGGCGAGGGGATCTAAAGACTGGTCTGGGGCCGATCGGATTCGAAAGGAATTGGAAGACAAAGGGATCATCCTCAAGGATCGTCCCGATGGCTCGACCGAGTGGCAGGCTAAGTCTTAGACGGCATTTTCAAACATGCCTCTTCATCAACCGTTCAAACTAGTCAGTGACTTCAAGCCGAAGGGGGATCAACCTAAGGCGATTGAGGCACTTGTTCGTTCGATTGAGGAGGGGACGCGACACCAGACGCTCCTCGGCGTAACCGGATCGGGCAAGACCTTCACCATGGCCCACCTGATCGCTAGGACTAACCGTCCTGCCCTGATCATTGCCCCCAACAAAACACTTGCGGCGCAACTTTATGCCGAATTCAAGGAACTTTTCCCAGAGAATGCCGTGGAGTATTTTGTTAGCTACTACGACTACTACCAGCCGGAGGCGTACGTCCCACACCGGGACCTCTATATTGAGAAGGATTCCTCCATCAATGATGAGATCGACAAGCTCCGCCACTCCGCGACCCGTTCGCTTTTAGAGAGGAATGATGTTGTCATCGTTGCCTCGGTCTCTTGCATCTACGGCTTGGGAGACCCGGCCGCTTATCATGGCCTGCTCGTCTTTTTGGAGAGAGGGAAAGAATTTAATCGAGATGAAGTCCTCAAAGGACTGGTCAAGATCCAGTATGAACGGAACGATCATGATTTTCACCGTGGGACGTTTCGTGTGCGAGGGGATGTCGTTGAAATCTTCCCGGCCCATGAAGACGAACGGGCGCTTCGGATCGAGTATTTTGGCGATACGATCGAAAAAATCTACGAGATCGACCCGCTGCGTGGGATCAAACTCAGGGAGCTTGAAAAAATGGCGATCTACCCCGCCTCGCACTACGTGACCCCGGAAGGGCAGATGAAGCGCGCGATCAAAAATATCCGGGACGAGCTGTTGGAGAGGATCCAATATTTTAGAAAAGAATCCCGCCTGCTCGAGGCACAACGGATCGAACAACGAACCTCTTACGATTTGGAAATGATGGAGGAGATCGGTTTCTGTAAGGGGATTGAAAATTATTCCAGGCATATCACCGGTCGCAGTCCGGGCCAGCCACCGCCAACACTTCTTGATTACTTTCCCAAAGATTATCTGCTTTTTATCGATGAAAGTCATATCACCGTCCCGCAGTTAAACGGGATGTACAATGGAGACCGGAGCCGGAAGCAAAATTTGGTCGATTACGGTTTCCGTCTTCCATCGGCGCTCGATAATCGCCCTTTAAGGTTTGAGGAGTTCGAAAAATTGGTCCAGCAGGTCATCTACGTCTCGGCGACACCGGCCGACTACGAGTTGCAGCAGTCCCAGGGGGTTGTTATTGAACAGGTGATCCGCCCGACCGGCCTTATCGATCCAAAAATTTCTGTTCGTCCCGTGGCGAATCAGGTTGATGATCTTCTGAAGGAAATTAAAAAGAGGGTCGCTGTTGGTGAACGAGTTTTGGTCACGACCCTCACCAAACGAATGGCCGAAGACCTCAGCGAATTTTATCGTGAGCAGGGGGTCAAGGTTCGTTATCTCCATTCGGAGATAGAGACGCTCGAACGGGTTGAGATTATCCGAGACCTTCGGCTCGGCACCTTTGACGTGCTGGTCGGGATTAATCTCTTGCGCGAGGGATTGGATTTGCCAGAAGTCTCGCTCGTGGGGGTCCTGGATGCTGACAAGGAGGGATTTTTACGCTCGGCACGGTCGCTCATCCAGACCTTTGGGCGTGCGGCCCGAAATGTGAATGGCCAAGTGATCCTTTATGCCGACCGAGAGACCGCATCGATGGCGAAGGCGATTGGTGAAACGGAACGACGCCGAAAAATCCAAGAAATTTATAACAAAAAAAATGGGATTACGCCGCAGACGGTGAAGAAAACAATCTCCGATGCGCTCCATTCAATTTACGAAAAAGATTATTTTACTGTCCCTGTTGAGGCGAAGGGGGCCATGCCCCTTGCCCGAACCCCACCCCACGAAATTCCAAAGATGATTGCAAATCTTCGGAAGGAGATGAAAAAGGCGGCGATCGATCTTAACTTTGAACGGGCCGGCCAGCTCCGCGACCAGATCAAACAGCTCCAGCAGATGGAACTGGCGATTGGGGTGAAGGTTTAAATGGAACTTCTCGCCAAAAAGATCACCTCGTCACCAACATCGCCCGGTGTCTACATCATGAAGAGCTCGAAGGGAGAGATCCTCTACATCGGCAAGGCGAAGAACCTGAAGGAACGATTGAAAAGCTACATCAACCCAAAGGACGACTCCCGTTATCAGGTTCGTTTCTTGATGAAACGGGTTGCCGCACTTGAATGGATCATGACCCAGAGCGAGAAAGAGGCGCTCCTTCTTGAAGAAACGCTGATCAAAAAATACCAACCAAGGTACAACATCGACCTTAAGGATGACAAAAGCTATGTTAGTGTAAAGCTTTCTATCAATGATCCCTTCCCCCGGATTTATGTAACACGCCAGATCAAAAAAGATGGGGGGCTCTATTTTGGCCCTTATTCCAGTGCCTTTGCCTGTCGGGAGACGGTCGATTTTATCGAAAAATTTTTTCAGCTCCGGACCTGTTCGGATCATGAACTGAAAAACCGATCACGCCCCTGTCTGCAGTACCAGATCAAACGGTGTCTGGCCCCTTGTGTTGGGTTTATTCAAGAAGAACCGTACGGTCAGCTTGTGGAAAATGTCAGACTTTTCTTGGAAGGACGAAAAAAAGACCTTTTACAAAAATTAAAAATAGAAATGGCTAAGGCCTCTGAAAAACTTGATTTTGAAAGGGCAGCCCACCTTCGGGATCTGATCCAATCGATGAAGGAAACGCTCGAAAGGCAGAGTGTCATCCGTCATCGCGCCTTCAATCAAGACTTTGTCTCTTTTTATCGTGAGGGGGAGCGGTTTACCTTCTGCGTGCTCATGGTCCGTGAAGGACGGGTTCAGGGGACCCGTATTTATCATTTTAAATCGCTCGCCAGCGGAGAAGAGATACTCGCCTCTTTCCTTCTACAGTATTATGGTGAGGGTCGTTACCTTCCGCAGGAGATTGTGACCCGTGCAAAGAGGGGAGAAAAAAAGGAACTCCTTCGACTCGCCGAGAAAAACGCGATGGAAGGGTTCCGTCGGCGTCGTGAGGAAAGGGACGATGGGGCCGAAACGCTCGCACAACTCCAACAACAGCTTTCTCTGAAAAAAATTCCCACTGTTATGGAATGCTATGACATCTCGAACACTCAAGGGATGCAGCCGACAGGGTCACTCGTCACCTTTATCGATGGGCGGCCAGCGAAAGATCGGTACAGACGGTTTAAGATCAAGACGGTCCATCAACCGAATGACTTTGAGATGATGTTTGAGGTCTTGAAGCGGCGATTTTTGAGGAGTCAGATATGGTCTTTACCAGACCTTATTGTTGTCGATGGAGGGAAAGGACAGCTCAGCATGGCGATCAAGGCTCTGGAAGAGGTCGGGGTGACGGGGGTTGACTTGATCGCCCTTGCCAAGAAAAAAGAGGGGGAAAAGCAAGATAAGATTTTTTTGCCGGGGCGGAAAAATCCACTCTTGCTGAAACGTCATTCTTCTGCTCTTCATTTGTTGATGCAGATCCGTGACGAGGCCCATCGTTTTGCGATCACCTATCACCGTAAATTGCGCGGGAAGGCCTTCTTGGGGGCCAACTCATGAGCAGCCTTGTTGCTATCTTTCAGTGGATTGTCGCCAGCCTTTCGATAGGGCTCTATAGTTTTTATACCGTTTTCCTTTATTCCCTCTTCCCCCGTCGCCCGTGGGTCCGTCATTCGAACCGCTTCTTCTGCCGATGGATCCTCTTTCTCGTTCGGGTTCATGTGCAGATTGAGGGGTTGGAATTTGTAGATCCTAAAAAAGTTTATGTGATCTGTTCCAACCATCAGGGGATGTTCGATACCTTTGCGATCAATGGCCTGATCCCCCAGCCGATGACCTGGCTCTCGAAGCCCGGGTATTTTAAGATACCATTCGTTGGTTGGGTCTTGTGGGCCTCGAGACATGTCCTCGTGACGCGAACCGATAAGGAACGGGACCGACAGGCGATCGCCTTGGCCGTCGAACAACTCCATCATGGGATCCCAATGGCGGTTTTCCCGGAGGGGACCCGTTCACGTGATGGAACCTTGGGTCCTTTTAAGTTCGGGGCGTTCCGGATGGCGAAGGAGTCGGGCTGTTGGGTCCTCCCGGTTGTGTTGCACGGTTCGGGAGAAAAGTTAAAAAAAGGAGAATGGAAGGTTCGCTCCGGTACAATCCGGATGGTCATTTTACCACCGATCGATCCGAAAAATTTAAGTGTCGAAGAACTGTGTGATAAAACCCACCAGATGACCCTCGAAACTTTGAATCGCCTCTCGTAGTGCCTTGTCCATACTATTTTGACACTAAGGTCTCGGCACAAGTGTTTGTAGACAATAAAGCTTCACTCTATTTCATAGAGCAAATCTTTATTGTACAAACACTAGTCAATAAAGCGACAATCCGGCCCGTCAAAAAGTTGGTTTTTACCCCCTGTCAGGCCTCTTTTTGTGGACCTGTAAAAGACTAAAAATAGTAGCTGTTTTAGCTCCTTACACTCTCAGCCCCCCTCTAGATCCCTTCTTGGCATGATGGTTGCTTTATTGAGGGAGGGAGGCACTGATGAAGACACTCGATGATCAAAGGATAGGAAGGGTTTTAGAGAACCTGGCGCACCTGGGCCCTGAATCTTCATCGGACCTTTCGACGCCGACGGTCATCTCGTGCGGAGGCGTTTTTCTTCGACGTCCACCGATTGCTTCGAGCCTTCGGGGTTGGAGCGTGCGTGTGAATCTCCCCCATGAGGAAGGAAGTCGGAGTTATCGTCTTAACCCGCAAACCACCGAATCAGTTTTTCATCTTGTCCTGAGAAAAGAAAGCCTGAACTAGGTACTAGATCGTTTCCAGCCAGTGTCGGTACTCTTTGACATCCCCCTTCACCAGGCCGAAGAAGGTTTTTTGGATCTCTTGGGTGATCGGTCCCGGCTTGCCGGTTCCGATCGTCCGGTCGTCGAGCTCGCGAACCGGAGTCACTTCAGCGGCGGTTCCAGTCAGAAAGATCTCATCGGCCAAGTAGAGTTCGTCGCGGGTCATCTTTTGGAAGACGACTTCGACTTTTTTATCCTTGAGGATGGTGACGATCGAGTTGGCGGTAATCCCATCCAGAATGGAGGCGCCGGATGGTGTTGTTTTGACAATACCATTCTTGACGACAAAGATATTTTCCCCCGAGGCCTCGGCGACGTACCCTTCGCTATCCAGAAGGATCGCCTCTTCGTAGCCGGCCTTCAACACCTCCCGTTTGGCGAGCACTGAGTTGGTGTAGACGGCGACACTCTTTGCCTTGTTCATGATCGAGTTGACATGGTGTCGTGTGAACGAAGAGATCTTGGCCCGTATCCCGTTCTTGACCCCTTCATCTCCCAGATAACTTCCCCACGCCCAGGCGGCGAGCGCCACACGGATCGGATTGCTGGCGGCATAGATCCCCATCTCTCCGTCACCGATGAAGGCGAGAGGCCTTAAGTAACCATGGGCCAGTTTGTTAACTTTGAAAATTTCCTTACAGGCCTTGATGATCACTTCTTTTTCAAAAGGGATCTTCATTTGCAGGATGTGCGCAGAGTTGTAGAGACGATCGATATGTTCTTTCAAACGAAAGATCGCCGAAGAGCCATCGCTACACTGATAAGCCCGGATCCCTTCAAAGACGCCGAGCCCGTAATGAAGGGTGTGGGTCAGGATATGGACGTTGGCTTCGTCCCAACCGACCATTTTGCCATCAAGCCAGATTTTGGATACTTTTTGCATAAGGCTCCCTCAAGATTCCTTTCTCAGTGATAATGCCGCTCACTAGTTCGTGTGGGGTGACATCAAAGGCTGGATTCCGGATCTTGACCCCTTCCGGGGCAACGAGTTGCCGGTGAAAATTGGCGACCTCGGCAGGAGATCTTTCTTCGATCGGGATTTCGTTACCGGTGGGGGTTTTTTTATCAATCGTCGAAAGAGGCGCCGCGACATAAAAGGGAACGCCATGCCCCTTGGCCAAAAAGGCGGAGGTGTAGGTCCCAATCTTGTTGGCGACGTCACCATTGGCGGCGATCCGGTCAGCCCCAACGACGACCAGGTTAAATTTTTTCTGTCTCATAAAGCTGCCGATCATGTTGTCGGTGATCAATGTCACAGAGATTTTATTTTTGACCAGCTCCCAGGCGGTGAGCCGTGCCCCTTGCAAAAAGGGACGGGTCTCTGGTGCGAAGACCTCAAACTTTTTGCCTTGCTCCTGGGCGGCGTAAAAGACACCGAGGGCGGTTCCGTAACCGGCGGTTGCCAACGCCCCGGCGTTACAGTGGGTGAGGATCGTCATCCCATTTTCAACGAGGTCGGCGCCGTAACGCCCCATCTTTTTATTCGTCTCGATATCTTCGTTGTAAATAAGGATCGCCTCTTCTTCTAATTTTTTGATGATTTCTGGGAGTGCCGCTCCTTCACTCCGCAGACAAACTTTTTTCATCCGTTCGAGGGCCCAGGCGAGATTGACCGCAGTGGGACGAGTCTCGAGCAAGGTCTGGCAGGCCGATTCGATCTTCCGCATAAAGTCGTTATAGTTTTTGCCGGCAATCCCTTGCGCAGCGATGGCAACACCAAAGGCGGCAGTCACACCGATTGCCGGAGCCCCACGGACGACCATATCTCGGATTGCATCCGCTACCTGTTTGTAATCGGTGCACTCGACGTAAGTTTCTTCGGTCGGTAACTTTCGCTGGTCGATCAGGATCAATCGATCCTTTTTCCATTCAATCGTTTTAAAATTCATGGTTTTAATTTCCTCTTTAAAATCTCGTTCACCAAGGCGGGGTTTCCCTTCCCTTGGGTCTCCTTCATAACCTGCCCGACAAAGAAGGCAATCAGTTTTTCGTTCCCCTGCCGGTACCGTTCCGCCTCGTTCGGGTTTGCGATAATGATCTTGTCGATGATCGGTTCTAACGTCGAGGCATCACTCACCTGACTGAGTCCCTGTTTGGCGACAAGATCCTTGGCCGACTCTCCTGTTTTGACCATATCCAGAAAGACTGCCTTGGCCATCTTGCCGCTGATTTTCCCTTGGTCGATCAGTTGGAGGAGTCCGGATAACCCGTCAGGTTTAACTTTGCATTGTTCTATCGGTTCTCCTGAGTTGTTGAGTTCCCGCAACAGTTCGGTCAGGATCCAGTTAGAGATTTTCTTAGCATCACCATAAATTTTGACGCAGGCCTCGTAATAATCGGCGAGGCTCTTCGAACTTGTCAATGTTTCGGCATCGATCTCTGAGAGTTGGTGTTGACTCATGAAACGGGCTTTTTTTGCCTCCGGCAGTTCCGGTAGATTTTGGTGGACGGCATTGATCCAACTGTCATCGATCAGGAGTGGGAGCAGATCGGGGTCCGGAAAATAACGATAGTCGTTCGCTTCTTCTTTGCTTCGCATCGAAATGGTAATTTCCTTTTCGGAATCCCAGAGCCGCGTCTCCTGAATGACACGGCCTCCTTCTTTTAAAACTTCTTCTTGGCGCCGGACTTCATGATGGATGGCGTTCTCGATATGCCGGAACGAGTTCATATTTTTGATTTCGACCCGGGTCCCAAACTTTTTCTCCCCCACAGGTCGGATGGAGACATTAGCATCGCAGCGGAGAGAGCCTTCTTCCATGTTACCGTCGCAGATCTCCAGGTAGATGAGAATGGCTCGCAGAGTTTTAAGATAGGCGACCGCCTCTTCGGCCGACCGGAGGTCCGGCTCCGAGACAATTTCGATGAGCGGCACGCCAGCCCGGTTGAGATCCACCCAAGAGGCCCCCTTTGAGCGGGTCGTCGGGTGTTCGTGCAACAGCTTACCAGCATCCTCCTCCAAATGAATCCGTGTCAAACCGATAGTTTTTTTCTCTCCATTGACGGCGATATCAATTTTGCCACCGATACAGATCGGCAATTCGTACTGTGAAATTTGGTACCCTTTGGGGAGGTCGGGGTAAAAATAATTCTTTCGGGCGAAGACACTTTTTTTAGCAATCGTGCAACCGGTCGCGAGTCCGGCACGTATCGCATACTCGACGACCTTTTTATTCAGGACCGGCAAGACGCCGGGAAGCGCCAAACAGACAGGGCAACTGTTTCCGTTGGGGCTGGCGCCAAATTTTGTGGAGCAGGAACAGAAAATCTTGGAGGCGGTCAACAGTTGGGCATGGACCTCGAGGCCGATGATCGTTTCGTACGTCACAGTTTTGGCCTCCTCGTGTGCCAGTCGGTCGCCTGTTCGTAGGCAAAGGCGGCCTGAAGCATTGTCTCTTCCTTAAAGTGATTGCCGATCAGTTGTAGCCCAATTGGTAATCCTTCCTTGGTGAAACCACAAGGGAGGCTCATTCCCGGCAGGCCGGCGAGGTTTACATTGATCGTAAAGATATCGGAGAGGTACATCTTTAAGGGGTCATCTGTTTTTTCGCCGACCTTCCAGGCGGCCGATGGGGCAACTGGCGTTAATAAGAGATCACACTCTTTGAAAGCGGCGGTGAAATCATTTCGGATGAGTGTTCGTACCTTTTGCGCCTTCAAGTAGTAGGCGTCGTAATAACCGGCAGAAAGCACATAGGTGCCGAGCATGATCCTCCGCTTCACCTCTGGTCCAAACCCTTCGGTCCGGCTTTTTTTGTAGAGAGAGAGAAGATCAGTCGCCTCAGGGTGGCGAAACCCATACCGGACACCGTCGTACCGGGCGAGGTTTGAGGAGGCCTCGGCCGGTGCCAGGATGTAGTAAGTTGGCACTGCCGCATCGGTATTTGGAAGAGAGACCTCGCGGATTTTTGCCCCTAACTTTTTGTAAACTTCGATGGCGTCACGGACCGCCTTCTCAATCTCCGGTTCGAGGCCGGAGACAAAATATTCCTTCGGGATGCCGATCGTCATCCCCTCGATTTTACGACCGAGGGATTTTTGGTAATCTGGGACTGGAAGATTGAGTGAAGTCGAGTCTTTCGGGTCGTGACCGGCGAGTGATTTAAGGAGTATTGCCGCATCGGTCACATCTTTTGCCAACGGGCCGACCTGATCGAGGGAAGAGGCGAAGGCGATCACGCCGTAACGGCTGACCCGCCCATAGGTCGGCTTGATGCCGACCAGACTGCAGAAGGCGGCCGGGAGTCGGATTGAACCACCGGTGTCGGTTCCGGTCGAACCGAAACAGTGGCCGGCGGCGACGGAGCTGGCCGATCCACCGGAAGAGCCGCCCGGGATCCGTTTCAGATCCCAAGGGTTGTAGCAGGGGCCAAAGGCGCTCGTTTCGTTGGAGGAGCCCATCGCGAATTCATCCATGTTTAGTTTGCCGACGATGACCGCGTGATCCCTCAAAAGATTTTCCACACTCGTGGCGGTGTAGGGGGCGACGAAATTGCTGAGGATCTTGGAACCACAGGTGGTGCGGGTCCCTTTCAATAGGAAAATATCCTTGAGCGCGAGCGGGATCCCGGTTAGTGGCGGAAAATTTCCCCCCTTTTGGATGACGGCATCCGCCTTTTTGGCCTGTTCCAGCGCCATCTCTTCGGTGAGCGTGATGAATGCCTTGATCTTTTTTTCGGTCTTTCCAATCTGCTTGAACACAGCCTGTGTCAGCTCGACAGAAGAAAGTTCCTTCTTCTTTAATTTTTCGTGAACTTCGTGAAGGGTTTGGTGATGGAGTTCCATGGGGAGTCGTGATTAGAGGACCTTCGCTACCTTAAAGAGATCCCCTTCGCGCTCCGGGGCGTTGGCGAGTGTCAGCTCACGGGCGTCCGACAAAACCACCTCATCATTTCGAAACGGCGTGGGGACCTCGATCGCATGGGCGGTCGGTTCAATCGTGTCGGTCTGGAACTTTTTCAGACTCTCGATGTTGGAGAGAATATTCGAAAGCTGCTCTCCGTACTTTTCGACCTCCCCAGGCCGAAGCTCCAGCCGGGCCAGGTCGGCGATCTTTTGAACCTCTTCGGGGGTCAGTTTCATGCCGCGTTACTAACATGATCGTTTCAAGGCTCGCAAGGGGTTTAAGGATGAT
>JAUSKE010000185.1 GCA_030649435.1 Deltaproteobacteria bacterium | reverse complement strand
CGGGGCTAAAGCCTGTCCGTTGGGTTGTTGCGGTTCCCAATGATTCGTCAATCAAGAGTATTAAGGATCTGAATGGAAAAAGGATCGCTACCGAGCTCGTCAAGTACACCGAACGGTATTTAAGGAAGAGAGGGGTTAAAGCCAAGATCGAATTTTCGTGGGGGGCCACCGAAGTCAAACCCCCACTCTTGGCCGATGCCATTGTCGAACTCACGGAGACAGGGAGTTCCCTACGCGCCAACAATTTGAGGATTGTCGAAACTATTTTAGAATCAACGACGCTCCTGATTGCCAATAAGAAATCATGGAAGGACCGTTGGAAGAGAGAAAAAATTGAGAACCTATCACTCCTTCTTCAAGGCGCGATTGCCGCCGAAGAAAAGGTCGGCCTCAAGATGAATGTCCCTCTCGCTAAGCTACAAAAAGTAGTTTCAAAATTGCCGGCCCTCCACACACCCACCATTTCTCCTCAGTCGGATCAGCGGTGGGTTGCCATTGAAGTCATCATCGATGAAAAGGTTGTTCGTGATCTTCTGCCAGAGTTAAAAAGAGCCGGTGCGGAGGGGATTGTCGAGTACCCCCTTAATAAGGTAATCTACTGACGATGGCTGAAAAACCAAAAAACAAGGCGCTCGTCGAACGAGATGCCTGTGTCGGCTGTGAGTACTGCGTCAACTGGTGTCCCGTTCCAGAATGTCTTTGGATGGAGGGAGGAGAACAGGTCTCCGGTAGCCTTCCGATGCTTCATGTCAACCTTGAAACCTGTATCGGTTGCAAACTTTGCGAGCAAAATTGCCCCTACGATGCGATCCACATCTACAAACTGAACCCCGACGAAATAGAGCGATTCAAGCCGGATGATGGAATCATCCCCCTCCCCTATCATAAGCTCTAGAAAAACTTTTAAGTTCATAGTATTATAATTATAAGTTAATCTTAAAAGTTACAAATTTGTCTAATTGTCCTGAATTGCTCTTTATTTCAGACCCTCTCAAAAATCTGAAATCTTTTGAATTTTCATATAATTAGCCGTTATTTTCCCTTGACAGTGAATGGTTGTTTCTTTAGTATCCCAAAAAGTGGTATAAAGTGGCATAAATTGGAGACTTTGATGTTCCGTGGGCGGTTTGAACATACCATCGATCCCAAGGGGAGGCTTTCTATCCCCTCCCGTTTTCGGGAGACCCTCGTCAACGTGTACGAGGAGGAGCGGCTGATCGTCACCAATTTCGACACCTCTCTTTGGGCCTACCCGTTAAAAGAATGGAAGGTGGTTGAAGAAAAAGTGGCGGCACTCCCTCAGTTCAAGAGCGAGGTCAAAACGTTGCAGAGATTTTTTATCTCGGCCGCCTGTGAATGCCCTGTCGACAAACAGGGACGCATTCTTATCCCACCAACACTGCGTGATTACGCCGGGCTCTCCAAAGATGTTGTCTTGGTTGGGATGACTCGCCGTATTGAAATCTGGTCGAAGGAACGATGGAAAAAAGTTTTTAGCGACGCTGAACGCGATATCGATAAAATGGGGGATGACCTTGCCAGTCTTGGGCTCTAGGAGGATTCAATGATCAAGGATTTTGCCGGGATTTCAGTTCTTGAACCAACAGGCGATCTCGGTCAACGAGAGATGACGACCTTGTGTAAAACGATCCAATCTCTCTTTGAAAAAGAATGGGTCTACGTCGTCCTAAACCTGTCACAGGTCACACACCTTCACTACGAGGCAGTGCAAAAATTGGTTCTCTCCTTGGTCACTTTGAGACTTGCTCATGGCGATTTGAAGATTGCCCATTTGAGTTCTTACCATCGCAAGATCTTCGAGTTTGCCGGTATCCATAACCATTTTGAGACGTACGATTCCTTGGCAGAAGCAGTTTTAAGTTTTGATGGCTCTCGAAGTGATGACTCCTGGGGACATGCCTCTGCTTGAGCCAAGACATCAACCGGTTTTCTGCCGGGAACTCCTCTCACTCCTTCCGGTGGTTCCCGGTGGGGTTTATGTCGATGGGACGGTGGGAGAAGGAGGGCATGCCGACGCAATCTTGAAGGCCTCGGCACCGACGGGGCTGTTGATTGGGTTGGATCGGGATGAAGAAGCAGTCGCTCGTGTGCAGAAACGATTAGAAGGATCCTACGACCCAAAGAGGTTTTTTCTGATGAGAGCCAGTTACACGGCACTGCCGGCATTTCTCCACAAACTGGGCAAAACAACAGTGGATGGGATCGTTCTGGATTTGGGACTCTCTTCCCGGCAATTGGAAGAAGCCGATCGCGGTTTCAGTTTTCAAAAAGAAGGGCCTCTCGACATGCGGTTCGACAGAACAGGAAAACTGACGGCGTGGGAAATCGTCAATCGCTGGCCCGAAAAGAAAATCGCCGACTGTCTCCGAACATGGGGTGAGGAAAGCTGGTCCGACAAAATCGCCGGCGCCATTATCCACAAGCGTAGAACAAACCCGTTTGAGACGACGACAGAGCTCGCTTCTTTTTTAAAACGGGCGATCCCTCAACAATTTCAATCACACCGAATTCATGCGGCCACAAAAACTTTTCAGGCGCTCCGAATCGCCGTGAACGAAGAATTGGGTGAACTTCAAAAATTTCTGGACCTGTTTATACCGACACTAAAAAATGGGGGTCGTGCTGCCATTATCTCCTTTCATTCACTTGAAGACCGCTTCGTTAAAGAGGCGTTCCGAAAAGCGGCACGAAAAGGGGAGTTGTCCCTTCTCACAAAAAAACCGATGACTCCTACGGCAGAAGAGATTTTGGCAAACCCCCGAGCACGGTCGGCAAAACTCCGGGTCGCTGAACGAAAGGGTGCGCCACACAATGGTGTGTCACCCAAGGGTGAACTTCACTAACATGGCGACACCTGCTTCCAGACCAGTTTTTCAAGACCCCTACTTTCAACAGTCGATCCGACGGGGGAGTGAATGGGGTCTTTCATCACACCAAAAAAAGAGACTCGCCAAGGAGTTGATCCTTTT
>JAUSKE010000178.1 GCA_030649435.1 Deltaproteobacteria bacterium | reverse complement strand
AAAAAGCCAAGAAAGGAAAAAAGCGATGAGCGAAACTTATGATCTGATCGTGATTGGAACCGGACCGGGAGGTTATGTTGCTGCGATCCGGGCGGCCCAACTGGGGCTCAAGGTCGCCGCTATTGAAAAAGAAAAAGTCGGAGGTGTTTGCCTCAACTGGGGTTGCATCCCGACAAAATCACTTTTGGAGAGCGCCCACCTCTTTCAAAAAATGAAGAAGGCTGATGAATATGGATTGAAGACTGGGGAAATTGGTTTCGATTTTTCGTCTGTCATCAAAAGGAGCCGCACTGTTGCCGGTCGTCTGGAAAAAGGGGTCCAGTTTCTCTTTCGCAAAAACAAGATCGATCTCCATGAAGGTCAGGCAGAACTAATTGCTCCCGGCAAAGTTGGTCTCAAATCGAGTCAGGGGGAAAAGGAGCTCTCGGCCAAGAATATTATTTTGGCGACCGGGGCTCGGCCAAAAGTTCTTCCCGGTATGGAGCCGGATGGAGAAAAAATTATCACCTATCGTGAGGCGATCCAACTTCAGAAATTCCCCAAACAGCTGGCGATTGTTGGGGCAGGCGCTATCGGTGTCGAGATGGCTTATTTCTATCAAAGTCTCGGGGCCGAAGTTTCTCTCTTTGAGATTGCGCCGAATATCCTACCCCTCGAAGATGCCGAGGTGAGCGACGCGTTGGAGAAACATTACAAAAAAGAAGGGTGGAAGATCCACACCAATACCTCTGTTGAAAAAGTTGAGAAAACAGCCAGTGGCGTGAAGATCCTATGGCGTTCCGGCGAACAAAAGGGGGAAACAACAGCCGATGTTCTTTTGGTTGCTGTCGGGATGCAGGGAAACGGCGATGTCTTTGGCAAAAAAGTCCTCTCCGGTGATGAAAAGAACGGTTTCGTCAAGGTTAATGAACGATTCCAGACGGCGAAGGATGGGATCTACGCGATTGGTGACCTGATCGGTCCGCCGCTCCTTGCCCATGTGGCGAGTGTGGAGGGGATCGCCGCTGTTGAAGGGATTGCGGGAAAGACACCACACCCGATCAACTACGACCGGATCCCCTCGTGCGTCTACTGTGAGCCGCAGGTGGCCCATGTTGGTTTGACTGAAAAGCAGGCGAGGGAAAAAACGGACAAGATCCGTGTCGGTCGTTTCCCATTTCAGGCCTCGGGCCGGGCCCTTTCGAGTGGTGAGTCATTCGGTTTCGTTAAAGTAATCGTCGATGATCAGTATGGAGAAATTTTGGGGGTCCATCTTGTGGGGGCTGGTGTCACTGAACTCGTGGCTGAGGTGACCACCGCAATGAATCTTGAGGCGACGGGTGAATCGCTCTATCAATCGATCCATAGTCACCCAACCTTGTCCGAGGCGGTGATGGAGGCGGCGGCAAATGCCTACGGCTGTGCGATTCATGTTTAAGAAACTGGTGATGGAAGGGCCGATTGTAACCTTGTGTCCCGGACCGATGGCCTATGACGAGGCGCTGGCGAAGCAGGTGGAGCTCCATGCCCAACGGTTGCAGGACCAGATTCCGGATACCCTCCTTCTTCTGCAGCACCGGCCAGTCATTACGGTTGGGCTTTCCGGGGGCTGGCAATTTTTAAAAGTTTCTCGAGAGGACTTGGAAAAACAGGGGATCGACCTTCGCGATACTGACCGTGGTGGCAAGATTACTTATCATAATCCCGGGCAGGTGGTCGGTTACCCGATCGTCAAGATCTCAGACCACCATTGGTCGGTCTCTGACTTTGTCTGCCACCTTCAAAAGATGCTGATCCGTGTGTTGGCTGATTTCGGCATTGTTGCCGAAACTCGTGAGAAAATTATTGGTGTTTGGACGAAGGGGAAAAAAATAGCATCAGTTGGGATTCGTTTGCATCAAGGGGTGACCCGTCACGGCTTTGCCCTCAATGTGAATAACGACCTTTCCGGTTTTCAATGGATGGATCCTTGTGGCCTCGCCGGTTGTGAGATGACTTCAATGCAAGAGGAAGGGGTGGAGGTTTCAACGGCAGAGGTTGAGGCGCGGATCATCCATCATTGGGAGGATCTTTTTGAGAGTGCTTTAGAATCAGTGAATCAAAATGAGATACAAGAAGACACAAGTTGCGAGCGAGTGGCGGAAGGGTGAGTCACCCAAGAGCTCTAAGACGAGGCACCCGGAGTGGCTCAAAGTTCGGATGCCACAAGGGGATGAGTACCATCGTCTAAAAACGCTTGTTCGCGAGCACGGGCTTCACACCGTTTGCGAATCGGCCTCTTGCCCGAACATTGGTGAGTGTTGGAATTATGGCACGCTCACCGTGATGATCCTCGGCAATGTTTGCACCCGCTCTTGTCGTTTCTGCGATGTCCCAACCGGCCGCCCGGGCGCCTTGAACACGCACGAGCCGGAAGAAGTGGCGACGATGCTCTCCAAGTTAAATCTGAAATATACCGTGATTACCTCGGTCGATCGCGACGATCTGCCAGATGAAGGGGCCTCGCACTGGGCCGCGACGATAACAAAGACAAGAGAACTCTGCCCTGGTATGAAGATCGAGTCATTGATCCCAGACTTTCATGGTCGTCCGGATCTCTTGACCATCATCTGTCAGGCAGCGCCTGATGTCCTGGCCCACAATCTTGAGACAGTGGCCTCGCTACAGACACGGATCCGTCCGCAGAGCCGCTATGATTGGTCTCTCGCAGCCCTTGATTTTACACGTAAAGAATTTGGGATGATGACGAAGAGTGGTCTCATGCTGGGCCTTGGTGAAAAACAGGAAGAAGTCATTCAGGCGATGGAAGATTTACGAAAGGTTGATTGCCAGATCTTGACCCTTGGCCAATACCTTCGTCCCTCTTGGCAGCATCATCCGGTTATCGATTATATTTCGCCAGCTCTATTTAAGGAGTACCAAGAGATTGGGGAGAAAATGGGATTTGCCCATGTGGAGTCCGGACCGTTGGTCCGAAGCTCCTATCGGGCCGATCGGCAGGCGGCGGGACTTTTCCCAATTGACGCTGTTTGTGGTAAACCATAAGTATTTCTAACTTTTTATCCGCACTATCGCACGAATAAAAAGTTGAAATACTATAACAGGCCGTGTTACCCTTTCAGCCATGTCATTCATCAATCCACGGGAAAAAGAGATTAATTGCAAAATAGTCTACTTTGGCCCGGCCCTCTCCGGCAAATCGACGACGCTTCGCAAGATCTACGAGAAGATTTCTGCCGATAAGAGCGGCAAGATTGTTTCGCTGACGGCAGAGACCGACCGGACGATCTATTTTGATTTTCTCCCCCTGTCGCTTGGCAAGGTGAATGGCTTTACGATCCGACTCCACCTTTATAGTGTACCGGGGCAGGTCCTTTATGCCAATAGCCGGAAGATTATCCTGAAGGGGACCGATGGGGTCGTTTTTGTTGCTGATTCTCAGGTGAGCAAGATGGAGGCGAACCTTCAGAGTTTGGAGAGCCTCAAAAAAAATCTGCAGGAACAGGAAGTTGATTTTAATAAACTCCCTTTTGTTTTTCAGTACAACAAGAGGGATATCCCCCAGGCGGCACCACTGGCGCAACTTCGCGAAATCCTCAATCTGCGTCGCGCCCCAGACTTTGAATCAGTTGCGACCAAGGGAACCGGTGTGATGGAAGGGATGCAGGCGATCGCCAAGCAGGTCTTGAAGGAATTGCAGAAGAAGGAATAGTTTTGCCCACCCCACGCTCCTCCTCATTCTCAGGAATTGTTCGTGCCTCGCCGGTGGTCATGGGGTACCTGCCACTCGCTTTTGCGTATGGGGTAATGGCGCACGGGGCCCATCTTTCTTTGGTCGCGACGCTCGCCCTTTCTTTTTTTGTCTATGCCGGTTCAGCGCAATTTATAGCGGTCATCCTCTTTGCTCAGGGGCTAGTCTTGCTTCCTGTTGTCTTGACCACCTTCATTGTCAATCTTCGTCATCTTTTAATGGCAGCTTCGGTCGCACCGTTTTTGGCACGATGGTCCCTATCCAAAAGAATTTTCTTTGCAACGGAACTGACCGATGAAACCTTTGCCCTTCACAGTACGGAATTTCCTTCTGGTGAGCCGATACCGAGTCATGTTTTTGCAGTCAATCTCACTTCTCATCTCTCTTGGATTTTTGGATCTCTCCTCGGTTATCAAGCGGGCGGGATGATTACTGACATTCGGCCTTTGGGCCTTGATTATGCGCTACCGGCGATGTTTATCGGCCTTCTTATTGTACAACTTCGCACACGACGGGCAGTTTTTATCGCCTTGATTGCCGGAGCCGCTTCACTTTTGTTTCGTCACCTTGGTTTTGAGTCCCGATCAACTTTGATAGCAACCGTTATCGGTGCCACCTTGGGAATGGGATTGGAGTTATGGAAGAAAGATTAATTCTTGTAACAGTACTTTTGATGTCGGTCGTGACTATGGTCCCGCGAATTTTGCCGGTTTGGTTACTCGCGGGTCGGACACTCCCACGATCAATGGTGATCTGGCTCCGTTACGTCCCGGTCTCCGTCCTTTCAGCACTTCTTTTGCCAGAACTGTTTATTAAAGAAGGGCAGTTCGATCTTTCCAGCTCCAATCTATACCTTTGGATTGCTCTGCCGACAATGCTTGTCGCTGCCAAGACAAAGAGTTTGGCTGTGACACTAGTGACCGGAATCGGCGGGGTGGCACTTCTAAGACTTCTTGTTTTGTAACAGGGATTACTTCGGTACTTTTTTCCAATCATCGAGAAACTTCTGGACCCCGATATCGGTTAGGGGGTGTTTCACAAGTTGGGTGATGACCGAGAGGGGGCAGGTGACGACATCCGATCCCATGAGCGCTGCTTCCAAGACATGCACAGGATGACGGACGCTCGCAGTCAAGATCTGGGTCCGGAATCCAAAATTATTGTAGATCTGTCGGATCTGGCGGATTACTTCCATCCCATAGGTCGAAACATCATCAAGTCGCCCGACGAAGGGAGAGACAAAAGTTGCCCCTGCCTTGGCGCAGAGGAGCGCCTGATTGGCGGTAAAGACAACGGTGACATTGGTTGGGATCCCTTCCGTGGTGCATTGTTTCACCGCCTTTAGCCCTTCGACCGTCATCGGGATTTTAACCACAATATTGTTGTGGATCTTTCGAAAGGCGTACGCCTCCTTCATCATCCCATCTTTATCGAGGCTGATTGTTTCGGCGCTGATTGGCCCATCGATGATGGAACAGATTTCTTTGAGGGTCTCGACGTAGTTACGACCACTCTTCGCGGCGAGGGTGGGGTTTGTGGTGACGCCATCGATCACCCCCATGGAATTGGCTTCACGAATCTCTTTCACATCGGCGGTATCGATAAATATTTTCATGAG
>JAUSKE010000176.1 GCA_030649435.1 Deltaproteobacteria bacterium | reverse complement strand
AATATGATTCTCTACCCCGCAATTGATATCAAGGATGGCAAGGCGGTCCGGTTGACCCAAGGGGAGTTCAACCAGATGAAGGTCTATTTTGACGACCCGGTAGAGGCGGCTAAAAAATGGATCGCGGCGGGGGCCCAGTGGCTGCATGTTGTCGACCTCGACGGGGCGCTGACCGGAGAACCAAAAAATACCGGCGTGATTGAATCGATCCTCCAATCGGTCGAGGTGCCGGTCCAGATCGGCGGTGGGATCCGGAACGAAGAAATTGCAGAAATCTACCTGACCCTCGGTGCCGGACGGATCGTCATCGGTACTGCGGCGATTGAAGACCCCGACTTGATCCAGATCCTCTGCGAAGGGTATCCGGAACGGGTCGCGATCGGCATCGACGCCAAAGATGGCAAGGTCGCGGTGAAAGGGTGGAAGGAAACGACGGACCAAACAGCAATGGCGCTCGCCCAACAGTGTGAAGAGATGGGGGCCAATACAATCATCTACACCGACATCAAACGGGACGGGATGATGAACGGCCCCAACTTCGAGGCGCTCGAAAAATTGTGCGAGAGTGTCGGCATCCCAATCATCGCCTCTGGCGGCATCTCCTCTCTTGAAGATTTGAAGAAACTAAAAGAGGCTGGTATTGAAGGAGCAATTTTAGGGAAGGCACTCTATGAAGGAAAGTTAGATCTGAAAGAGGCGTTGAAAGTATGCTGACGAAGAGAATCATCCCCTGCCTCGATGTCAAAGAGGGGCGTGTCGTCAAAGGGACAAAATTTTTAAACCTTCGGGATGCCGGTGATCCGGTCGCCGTTGCCCGTGAGTACGATCGCCAGGGGGCGGATGAGCTTGTGTTTTTGGACATCACCGCTTCACACGAAAAAAGAAAGATCCTGCTCAATATTGTGACCCGGACCGCTTCCGAGATTTTTATGCCGCTGACAGTCGGTGGCGGTGTCCGCACGATTCAAGATATCCGTGACCTCCTGAACGCCGGCGCCGACAAGGTTTCGATCAACACGGCGGCTGTAGCCAACCCGAAATTTGTCCAAGAGGCCTCACTCAAATTTGGTAGCCAGTGCATCGTTGTTGCGATTGATGCGAAGAGAGCCAAGTTGGATGAACGGGTCCTGTCTCAGGTTCCGCCCAGCCGTGCTCATAAATTGCGCGCGGCCGGGCGCCCGACCCTCACCACCCGTTCATCCCACTGGGAAGTTTTCACACACGGCGGCCGTAAACCAACCGGTCTGGACGTGATAGAGTGGGCCTGCAAGATGGAAAAGTTCGGCGCCGGCGAAATCTTGGTCACCAGCATGGACCGAGATGGAACAAAGTCTGGTTACGATCTTGAGCTGACGCGAACCATCAGTGAAGCAGTCCGGATCCCGATCATCGCCTCCGGCGGCGTTGGGACTCTCCAGCACCTCTATGACGGATTCACAAAAGGAAAGGCCGACGCGGTCCTCGCCGCCTCGATTTTTCATTTCGGGGAATTTACAGTTAGAGAGGCAAAAAAGTTTTTGACAAAAAAGAATCTCCCCATAAGAATTTAACTTCAACAATGGCATTTTTAACCCGCCCCCTTTCAGAAAGAAAATTAAGCAAAGATAAAAGCATTCATGTCACCGATGAGGTCTACTCCACCTTTATTTCGATGACTGGCGCCCTCCTCTCCATTTTAGGTTCCACCGTTTTAGTTATCACCGCGTTAGCCACCAACAAGGGTTGGCCTGTTGTCGGTTTTACGATCTACGGTCTAACCCTCACCAACCTCTTTGTCTCGAGCGCCCTCCACCATGGGATTGATTCAACTGAAAAGGTGGAATCCATTTTGAGAGAGTTTGACTACTACTCGATCTTCATTCTGATTGCCGGCACCTTCACCCCTTTTTGCCTGATCCTCCTTCGAAACAATACCGGCTGGATCCTTCTCAGCACTGTCTGGGCGGCTGCTTTAATAGGGATCTTCCTCAAGGTCATCCGCCCGAATATCCCCAAATGGTTTTTGGTGGTCTACTACACCGTTATGGGGTGGATCTCTGTACCACTCTTGCCAGCGATCCTCCGCGAAACTGGCTGGAAAGGGATTTTTGGTTTAATTCTAGGTGGGTTCTTTTTTATGATCGGTTCTCTCTTCTTTGCCCTGGAAAAACCGAACCCCTGGCCCGGCCGATTTGGGTTTCACGAAATCTGGCACCTCTTCGTTTTAGGCGGTACCGCCAGCCACTTTTTAACAATTTACCTCACCCTCCTGCCGCTTATGGGGGCTCCATGAAGAGAGGATTCTTTGCCGGGATACTGTTTTTCGCCCTTATTGCTTCAGTTGAGGCCGAAGAGGTGAGCCCCAAGAAGGCGACGGATGGTTTTATCGACCTTCAGGGGTACTACGACACCCGCAACTTCAGCATCTTGAGCATCGATCTCCTCGCCAACCTGCCCGCCCATTTTCAGTATTTTTCCTTCGTTAATCTCTTTAACCCACCGGACAAAAATTCGAACCATGACCTCGAAAATTATTTTACGGAACAAAATCTCCGCTGGTTTCTGCCCAAGAAACTCCCCTTCGCCCTGACCTTCCAATGGGCCATCCTCTCAGGGACGGACAACGACATCGCCCGTTTCGGCTTTCTCTGGCAGCTCTCCAAAACACCATGGTTGGATCAGTTCTTTCAAAAGATCCATATGAACTATTTTATCAATTTTCATGCTTTGCAAATCGATTCAGCCCCGGGCACTGGTTGGCAGATCGAGCATGTCTATAATATTACCCCGTTCCCCGATTTTTTTCACCGGCGTGTCTACATTAAGGGATTTGCCGACCACAACATGACCTATGGGGCGGGAGGGGATGAAAACATTTGGGCCACTGAACACCAACTGGGCTGCCGCCTCGTCAACTGGTTTTACGCCATTGCCGAATTCCGCCGGAATGAGTTCATGGATAAAAAGAACGGCGTCGGCCTAGGGCTAGAGTATGTCATTCACTTTGGGGAGTAAAAATCAAGGCAACTCTATCCCCCGAACGACGATAACAGCGGCCAATGGTGCTAAACCCGACTACAGGAACTATCAATACGGCCCCTCCCCGTTTTTTCGTCCCAGAGACTATTTTTTGGAGTCGTCCGAGTGAGCGGATCAGGCAGCTTCTCGATCAAGCCCCCACCCAATCACTCGGGGTCCATTCGATGATGACGGAAACAGATGGTGAGACCATGGAGAACCCACTTCTCCGTCCGGATGTCATCGAAATTTATCGGAGGTTGTACGAAAGGCCCTATTCGGTAAATCCTCTATGGAACGCCTCTTTCCCATCCGATATCATTTGTGAGACCCGGATCTCGGCATACGGCCACCCTAGCGACGGTGATTACAGTCAACTCTGTGTTGGCGAATCCCCCAACCATTGCACACAAGAGCTGGGGATCCGTCTTGATATTCAACCGTACTGCGCCCAGGTAGAAACCTTCGGAAGTTTTCTTGAGATCCTTCACCCTTATGACGATCAGATCTGGGCTGCGGCTCATCTGGTCGCCAACCTGCACAATATGAAACCGGCCAACGTCTACCTCACCTTTTACGCCTCCTTTCTTCAGGAGATGACCCACCTGGAGCCGCACGATATCTGGCAAGATGTCTCCGCCTGCACCTGGGCGGGTGATCTTTGGGGAGACGAATGCAGCTTTTCGGACCGGATCGATGAAACCCTCTTTAACAGTGCCTATGCGATGTACGACGACCCTCTTGTTACCGCCTTACGCCAATTCCATTCTGATGATGCAGCGCACGATTGTAGTTTCTTACCACAACTTTATTTTTGGAAGGACAAGACTCCTAAAAACTGCGCCGATGATCCCGCCGTCAGAGATAACATCTCCTCCCTCCGTCCTGATTGGGAACGACGGATGATCTGGCGAGTCGCCTCCATGAAGGAAAAAACCGACCGACACAAACAAGGTTTTGGACCTGGGCAGGTGATTTTGGGATACGCCCTGAAGGCAGCTCAAGATCCGGAGGTTTTTCAACCTTTCGTGGAAGCCGGGTTCCTCACCCCGGATAACTTTAAAAATGACGAAGCGGCAATGAGAACCGTTCTGGATCCAGAAACCTTTGTCTTTGCCAAGGCACTCACTATTAACCTCGCCCTCACACACCTTGAAAGAACCGATTTTTACGACCCGGAGGTCGCCTTTCCTTCAAACTACGGGTACTTGATCCCCAATGCTGCCACTGCGCGCGAAGTGGCCCTGCTGGTGGAGGCGGAAAACGATGCCCGGTTCCCGGATGAAAACCCGTATGGCGATGACCCCTCTTCCTCCTTCCAAAAAGAAAATCTAATCAACAACAACCAGGACACCGTTATTCGTTTGGCACTCGTCTCTTACTTACTCGGCGTGGAACTGGAAACTCCTGGTCTTTCTTTTCAAGCCGATAGCACCGCTGAAATATTCCGCAAAGGAGCCCGGCTTGCTGTAGACAATCCGGATATTTTTGCCTATGGCCGGGCTGGTATCTACTCAATGACAGAAGGAAACCGCACCTACCTCCACTGGGCTCCTCCTGCCGAATGGGAACCGATCGATTCCAACGCGGTTTGTCGCTGGCAGAATTAGATTTTACCTCGAAGATACTTCTTTATCCAGATGGTACTATTAATAGTACCATGTTGTTAAGATTGGTCCCTAAGGTACCTGGTACCTTTTGGGGCTTTTGGTAAAGGTTACTCTTTTCCAAGAAGATTTTTCCGGGCGGTATTGAGCGCTTCTTGAAGGGGATTTAGAAGTTCCGGGTCCATGACCCAGGTGCGGCTACTCCCCGAGTAGTAGTAATTCATGAAGACGTACTGGGAACCATCTTCCATCTTTTCTATAGAGACAATAATCCAGCTCTCAGATTCATGCCCTTTGGTTTTGGCACGATTGACAAGTGCCGGGTCCTCAAAGGCCAAGACTGGGTAATCGCTAAAAGCCCATTTTTGAAATTTGCGGAGAAGGTTTTGTTCCACCGCCTGTTTGAGCAGGGCGTACATCTCCTGCGGAGGCTTGTTTCCTGCAGGAAGAGTACAGTCCTGTTCGACCTCAACCCTCCCTCCCGGTCGCAGGTATTGGTTGCAAAAGAGTTTACGGACCGGTCCTGCTGGTGTCCCGCCATCTGCCATAGGCCTAACCCCTAGCCCTTACCGAACCGGCTGGCAAGCAGAAATAACGGGACCTACAATCTTATCGTCAGGCACTTGGCGGAGCCGCCGGCCTTCATAAATTCAGAGGTATCGCTTGCATGAACGGTGTAGCCCCGTTTGGCAAGATCACGGGTAATCTTGGGACAACCACTGTTCATCACGATCTGCTTGCCGACCACCACGGCGTTACAGGCGAAATGGGTCGCCTCATTTTCCGCCACCTCAATCAAGTCTTTGACATTTTCCTTCAAAACCTTTCGGGCATAACTATCGAAGGCGCCGGGGTAGTAA
>JAUSKE010000172.1 GCA_030649435.1 Deltaproteobacteria bacterium | reverse complement strand
GAGATAAGTGTGACACCAATCCCGTTGGCCTTCCCTGAGCATCGGGCAGGAGTGTTGGTGGAGGCAAGGGGCGAGCACCTTGGCCGTTTTTCCCTCCAGAAGGTGGTCGTGGAGTTCCATCAATTCGCGAGTTGTCCTTTGCAGGGCCGGTTCAACAATAAGGATTTTTCCGCCGCTAGTCAGTGAACCACGAAGCAGTTGTTCGATCAGACGAACCCGCTTGTCGAACCTAATTTCGTTTAAGGTATTCACCAGAAGGATCAGGTCAAAAGAGGCCCCCTTTAAAACTCTTGAGATAGGTTCTCTTTCAAAATCGATCACCCTTGTTTTAAGTTGGGAATGGAGAGACAGGCGGTGAACCAGTTTTTCATGGAGCATCTCCGCTTCTTGAAGGATTGATCGATTTTGATCCATCGCGGTAATTTCCAGCGGGATATTTTTATCTCCGAAGAAGAGACAACTGCCGATAACCCCAGTTCCCGGGCCACTCCCCAAGTCGAGAATTTTTAAAGGTTTGCCCGACCAACTTTGAGCATTGATTTGGCCGAGGAGCTGCGGGATCTTGAGGGCATTCGCCAGGAGAAAGTAGGCGATATAGCCGGAGCGGAGTTCTTTCTTATTGAAATAGTTTTTGGCGAGCTGTCCCCGTTCCTGCGTAAAAGCGAAGTTGAGTTCTTCGACACCCTTTTGAAAAAAGCCATACGGGAACGAAGGGGGACGATGCTTCTTAACGGAGAGGTAATACCGTTCAAGGAGAAAGTCCTGAATGATGGTTTCAAGAACGTTGGAGTGAATGTGCCCGGGACAGGACTCGAACCTGCATGGTCTTGCGACCGCCAGCCCCTCAAGCTGGTGCGTCTACCAATTCCGCCACCCGGGCATAAAACTAAATGCCGCCCCTATATAAGAGAATGTTAAGTCATTCGCAAGGGAGAATCTAATGTGTTGGTTGCGAGGTGGCCTGACTTTCAGGGGGGGAGGCCTTATCGAGGACCGATTTTGAAGTGGTTGGCTTCGCCATCTGGGCGAGCCAAAGGGAGGTGCAGAGAAAGACAACCGCCGCTCCAGCGGTCAGCTTGCTCAGAAGGGTGGCAGCGCCTCGAGGGCCAAACATGGTTTGAGATCCACCGGCCCCAAAGGTGGCGCCGATATCGGCTCCTTTACCAGCCTGTAACAGGATGACGGTGATCAGAAAAACACAAACGAGAAAATGAACGACGGTGAGTAAGGTATGCATTTAAGACTCCTTCGATTGACAGATTTTAATAAACTGTTCGGGGATCAGACTGGCCCCTCCCACGAGAAGACCATCAACATTCTTGGTGTGCAAGAGAGAAAAGGCATTATCCCCTTTTACGCTACCGCCGTAAATGATCCGGATGCGACTCGCGGTTGGGGCGTCGTACATCTTGGCGAGCGTGTTCCGGATGAAACTGTGGACCTCTTCAACCTGTTCAACAGTGGCATTGTTCCCTGTGCCGATAGCCCAGACCGGTTCGTAGGCGACGACAAAGTTTTTGAGGTCACTCATGGCGATTTCTTGTAAATCACGCTTCAGCTGTTTTTGAAGCACCTCCATCGTCTGATTTGACTTTCTCTCGGCATCCGTTTCGCCAATACAAAGAATCGGGATCAGGTCTTGTGTGAGGGCGGCGCGTACTTTTTTGTTGGCGATTTCGTCCGTTTCACCAAAGGAGCGACGCCTCTCGGAGTGGGCAACGATCACATAATGGCAACCGACATCTTTTAGAAAACTGCCCGCGATCTCACCGGTGTAAGGGCCTTCGAGCTCCCAAAAGAGATCCTGCGCCGCCAGCTTGAAGTTCGTTTCCTGAAGGGCGATGTGTGCCGAGTAAAGGGCGGTGAATGGCGGGGCAAAGACAACCTCCACACCATCGGGGTTATTCAAGCTGAAACGGATCTCGGTCAGAAGTTTCACGGTCTCGTCGATCGTGGCATGCATCTTCCAGTTAGCAATAATAAGAGGGGTCATGTTAGTTTCTACTCTCCATCGCCTTGATACCGGGGAGCTCTTTTCCTTCCAGGAACTCGAGTGTCGCGCCGCCACCGGTTGAAAGGTGCGAAATTTTGTCTTCGACGCCCGCTTTTTTGACAGCGGCAATAGAATCGCCACCACCGGTCACAGAGACAGCGGTTGAGGCCGCTATTTCTTTGGCAACGGCCAGCGTGCCTTGCGCAAAGGAATCAAGTTCAAAGAAGCCCAAGGGACCGTTCCAAAAAATAGTCTTGGCCTCGCGAATCACGCGCAAAAAACTTTCAAGCGTTCGTGGTCCAATATCGAGTCCCTTCATCCCCACAGGAATAGCAGAACTGGGGGTCACTTCGACCGGGCTGTCGGTCGAGGCCTCGCGCGCCACAATGTGATCAATCGGGAGGTAGATCGGGATCCCTCGGGTCTTAGCCCTCTCCAGAATTTTGGAGGCGAGATGGATTTTTTCAGCCTCCTTGAGGGAAGAACCTGTTTCGATCCCTTGGGCAGCGAGAAAAGTGTAGGACATCCCTCCACCGATCAGAAAGGCATCCACCTTAGAAAGAAGATTTTCAATCACACCGATCTTGTCGGAAACCTTGGCTCCACCCAGGATGGCAATAAACGGTTTGGCTGGGCGGGAAAGAAGTTTACCCAGATACTCGAGCTCCTTTTTGACGAGGAAACCGGCCCCTCTTTCTACAAAATAAGGGACCATCCCGACGGTCGAGGCATGGGCACGATGACAGGTACCAAACGCGTCGTTGATATAGACATCGGCAAAGGAGGCGAGATTTTTGGCGAAGGTTCCATCGTTTGCCTCTTCTTCCTTATGAAAGCGGAGATTTTCGAGGAGAAGGATTTGCCCCTCTCGGAGGCCGTGAACCAATTTTCGGACAGAATCACCAACACAGTCTTCGGGGAAGAGGACATCTTGCCCCAAAAGTTCAGAGAGGCGCTCGCCAACATTAATGAGACTGTCTTCTTCGCTCCGCTTTCCTTTGGGGCGTCCCAGGTGCGAAGCAAGAATGACGCGCCCCTTATTCTCCAGGGCATAACGGATGGTCGGCAGCGATTCTTGAATTCTCGTGTCATCCGTAATCTCTCCGCTTTTGTTGCGGGCCACATTGAAATCAACACGGATGAAGACCCTTTTTTCCTTGAGATCAAATTGGTCGATAAACTTAAGTGGCATAACGGACGACCTACAAGTATTGACTAACGAGTTTGACGAGATCGACCATGCGGTAGGAAAAACCCATTTCGTTGTCGTACCAGGCCAAAATCTTCACGAGGTGTCCTTCAAGCACGTTGGTAGAGAGCATATCAATGATGGCCGATTCACTATTCCCATTAAAATCGATCGAAACAAGCGGCTCGTAACAGCAGGAGAGGATTCCTTTAAGAGGACCGGCCGCGGCAACTTCAAAGGCCCGGTTGACCGTTGGGATGGAGGCCTCTTTTTCAACCTCGCAGACAAGATCAATCAGAGAAACATTGGGGGTTGGCACCCGGATCGAGATCCCATCCAACTTTCCCTTAAGCTCCGGCATGATGAGTCCGATCGATTTGGCGGCCCCTGTTGTTGTCGGGATCTGGCTTAGCGCACCGGCACGAGCTCTTCGGAGGTCTTTGTGGTACTTGTCCAAAATTTTCTGATCGTTCGTGTAAGAGTGAATCGTCGTCATGAAACCACGGCGGATCTTGAACTGTTCATGAAGGACCTTGGCAACCGGGGCCAAACAGTTCGTCGTGCAGGACGCATTGGAAATAATATTATGTTTCTTTGGGTCGTAGCTTTTTTCATTAACCCCAAAGAGAAGGGTGGCATCCACTTCTTTACCAGGTGCTGACAGGATCACTTTTTTAACCCCTTGGGTCAGGTGTTTGGTCGCCCCGGTCTGATTGGTGAATTTGCCGGTACATTCCAGAACAATATCCACTTTTTCACTCCCCCACGGAATTTCTGCAGGATCCATGTGAGAGGTGAGACGAATCTTTTTACCATTAATAACAAGGTGACCGTCCTCTCCCTTGAGGTCGGCGTGGAGACGTCCATGGATAGAGTCGTACTTTAAAAGGTGGGCAAATCCAGCTGGATCGATCTTGTCGTTGATCATAACGATGTCAAAATCGTCAAAGGAGCTCTGCACCCAGGCTCGGATAATCCCCTTGCCGATTCGACCCAGACCATTGATTCCTATACGGGTTTTCATAGTGGGGCGGGAGTATACAGTTTTAGGGGTCATCGTCAATTGGATTTTGGAAACCCTTTGGGTGAAGCACCCCTTGACAAGGAGGCCGGAATGACTATATTCCCCCCGCTTCTTAGTAACCCTAAGGTGTAGAGAAAATCAATCATAGAGGAGGGAGTTATGGCCGAGAAAAAGATGAAAATTCGCCCGTTGCAGGACCGGATCCTTGTGAAGAGGCTCGAAGAGGAGGAAAAGACCAAGGGAGGGATCATTATCCCCGATAGCGCCAAGGAAAAACCTTCCGAGGGAAAGGTCGTTGCCGTTGGTAAGGGAAAGGTCTTGGAAGATGGAAAGGTCGCCCCGCTGGATGTGAAGGTTGGGGACAAGATCCTTTTCTCCAAGTATTCAGGAACAGAAGTGAAGCTTGAGGGGGATGAACACCTCATTCTGAAGGAAGAAGATATTTTAGGGATCATCGAGTAATTTACTATTTATTCATTTTATTTAAGGAGGAGTTACCATGGGTGCAAAAGATATCATTTATGATCAGAAGGCGCGCGAGTCGATCCTGAAAGGGGTCAACAAGCTTGCCGATGCCGTTAAAGTAACGTTAGGTCCTAAAGGACGGAACGTCATTCTAGAGAAGTCCTTCGGTTCCCCGATTATCACCAAAGATGGTGTGACGGTCGCCAAGGAAATCGAGCTTGAAGACAAGTTTGAAAACATGGGGGCCCAGATGGTGAAGGAGGTTGCCTCCAAGACATCGGATGTCGCCGGTGATGGAACAACCACAGCCACGGTGCTGGCCCAGGCGATTTTTCGCGAAGGGGCCAAGATCGTTGCTGCGGGCCATAACCCGATGGCGATCAAGCGCGGGATTGAAAAAGCGGTCCAGGTTGTGACCGATGAGTTGAAGAAGATTGCCAAGCCGACCAAGGATCGGACAGAAATCGCTCAGGTCGGAACCATTTCGGCCAACAATGATGAGCATATTGGTAAAATCATTGCTGAGGCGATGGACAAGGTTGGGAAAGAAGGGGTCATCACCGTCGAAGAAGCCAAGTCGATGGAGACCACCCTGGAAGTTGTTGAAGGGATGCAGTTCGATCGGGGTTACCTCTCTCCCTATTTTGTGACCGATCCTGAGAGAATGGAAGTTGTTCTCGAAGACCCGTACATCCTCATTAACGAGAAGAAGATCAGCTCCATGAAGGAGCTGCTCCCCCTCTTGGAAGCGATTGCAAGATCGGGCCGTCCGTTATTGTTGATCGCTGAAGATGTCGATGGTGAGGCGTTGGCGACCATTGTTGTCAACAAACTCCGCGGAACCCTCCAATGTGCCGCCGTCAAGGCCCCTGGCTTTGGCGATCGTCGCAAGGCGATGTTGGAAGATATCGCCACCTTAACCGGTGGTCGGTGTCTTGCCGAGGAGCTTGGCATCAAGTTGGAAGCGGTTGAACTGAAAGATCTCGGTCGGGCAAAGAGAGTGACCATTGATAAGGATAACACGACAATCATTGATGGGGCCGGCAAGAAGCCCGACATCGAAGGTCGGGTCAAACAGCTCCGAGCCCAGGTCGAAGAGACTTCTTCCGATTATGATCGCGAGAAGCTGCAGGAACGGTTGGCCAAATTGGTTGGCGGTGTTGCTGTGATCAATGTTGGTGCAGCGACAGAGACCGAGATGAAAGAAAAGAAAGCTCGTGTTGAAGATGCCCTCCATGCAACCCGTGCGGCGGTTGAGGAAGGGATTGTTCCGGGCGGTGGCGTGGCCTTTATCCGTTGCCTGCCAGCACTTGAAAAACTGAAGGTTGGTGAGTCTGAACAATTTGGTGTCGATATCGTCAAAAAGGCGATTGAAGAGCCACTCCGTTGGATCGCCCAAAACGGCGGACTCGAAGGGGCGATCGTGGTGCAAGAGGTCAGAAAAGGCAAAGAGGCCTATGGCTTTAATGCCGAGGCAGGGCGGTTTGAAGATCTGTTGAAAGCTGGGATCATCGATCCGGCCAAGGTCTCACGCTGTGCCTTGCAGAACGCCGCTTCGGTGGCTGCACTTCTGTTGACCACTGAGGCGATGATCGCCGAACGACCAGAGGCAAAAGACAAAATGCCTTCGATGCCCCCAGGCGGCGGCATGATGTAGTCGTAAAATCGGTTGACTTCAAAAGCCCCGGCACGCTAAGCAACATGCGTGTTCGGGGCTTTTTACTTTAAAAGACTGGTTAGGGGGCGAAAGGGCTGGATGAACCAAAGGATCGTTTTTTTTCTCATTACGTCTCTTTTCCTGATCCAATCTGCTTTTGCCTTCGATTTTACCGCCCATGGGTATTATCGGAATCGAACCGCCTATTACCATGACCTCGATACCCAACAGCCGAACAGTAGCATCGCCCAGCCTGGCTTAGGAGACAAACCGTGTCACCCCGATTCAGCCCGTGTCGATCAACCTGGGGATAATGACTGTTTCGGTTCTATCCTCTTTAACCAAAGCCGTCTTCGTGTCGAGCCGATGCTTAAAGTGAACGACAATATCTCCATCCATACCCAGATGGATATTATTGATAACTTGATCTTCGGGACGGAAAAAACAAAACAGCTCGATTTTGTTTCCCCTATCGTTGGAACGGTTCAGTTGCCTGGTTCAGGCGGGGCCTTGGGGATGGTGGGAGGCGAAGCGGGGGAGAATAAAGTTTTAAATATCCGGCGGGCCTGGATGAATCTTCTGACACCGATGGGGGTTTTCAGAATTGGCCGACAGCCGTCCCACTGGGGGCTCGGTATTTTTCAGAATGATGGGAATGGAATCGATGATGATTTTGGTGATACCTTCGATCGAATTCTTTATTTGGCTTCGTTGGATACCGTCAAATCGGGGACCTTTAGTTTTGGCCTAGCCGCTGACCTCACTTTTTCCAGTCAGAGAGACCCCCG
>JAUSKE010000163.1 GCA_030649435.1 Deltaproteobacteria bacterium | reverse complement strand
CCCCAAAAAAAATCAGCAAGATCTTCACCTCCCGGGCGGAAAACTGGGAATCAAAATCAAATTGGCCGATCACTTCGACCTGAAGGGGAACGTCGGCCGGTCGTACCGGGTCCCCAGTTTTGCCGAACTCTTTGGTGACCGGGGTCTCTTCATCGGCAACCCCAACCTGCGGCCGGAATCAGGGATCAATTTTGATGCTGGCACCATTTTTCACACAGAATCTCTCCAGATGGAACTGACCTATTATCAAAATGAGTTGGATGACCTGATCCAACTCCTCCAGACCTCTCAATACACAATTCAGGCCGAAAATCTGGGGAAGGCCCGTATCCAGGGGATCGAAGTGGCGACCCAATGGCGGCCGACAAAACCGCTCTCACTCGCCTTGAACTACACCTATCAGAAGGCCCGTGATCAAAGTGGTCTGCCAGCGACCGATGGGCTCCTTCTGCCGGGACGACCGGTCCATGAACTGGATGCCAAGGTCAATTACCGTTACCAGGCCTTGCGCTTCTTCACCGATATTAATTTTATCGATTCAAACTTTTTGGATACGCAAAATATCCGCGCGGTGAATCACCGAACCTTTTGGAATGTCGGGAGTCAGGTCAGCTTCTTTAAATATTTTGCCGCCTCGTTCGAGGTCAAAAACATTTTGGACGACCAGACGGTCGACATCGTCGGCTTCCCGTTACCAGGCCGCGGTTATTTTGGAAAATTGGAGATGAGAAATTAATGGTTCGGCCAGCTCACCATTTTCTTTTATTTTTTATCCTCTCCTCCGTCCTTGGCTGTGGGAGTGTGACGGAAACGACCAATCCTCCGCCGGCCCCCTCTGCCAATCCAGCTCCGGCGCCGATCCCGACAACCGACCCCAATAACCCTCAAGGGAACAGCGCCTTTCTACTGACCTCCGATTTTAAAACGATCGGCACCTATTCAACCCTTTCACTCCTCCCGACCCGTCAGGCGAACAGTAATCTCGGGACTACCCACACCGATGCGGTCGTTCGTTCTTTTGGGAACCTCCTTTATATTATCAACCGCAAGGGGCAGGACAACATTCAGGTGGTCGATCCGGCACAAAATTTCAAAACCATCTCTCAATACTCGGTCGGCAAGGCCACCAACCCACACGACATCTTCGTCTTGAGCCCGATCACCGCCTACGTCACCCTCTATGAGCCAGAGGCCAATAGTTCTTCGTTCCCCGTTGACGATCTTTTAATTCTAAATCCAACCACGGGCGAGATCCGTCAACGAATCGACCTTCAACCCTACACCGACCTGATGGGGGATCATCTCCCCCGTGCCGATCGTCTGCTCTTCATTAACAATAAATTGTACGTCACGATTCAAGACCTCTCGCCCGATTTCAAACCGAAGACAAATGGCAAGGTCGTGGTGATTGACACCATTACCAACAGCGTAGAGAGGGTCATCCCGCTTCAGGGGAGAAACCCCTTCACCATGAAATACTCAACCGTACAAAAATTGATCTACCTGCCGCTAGCCGATTTTACGGATACAAACAGCCCATACGGTGGCATCGAAATTGTCGATCCGGTAACCTTTAGCTCCAAGGGGATCATCATCGATGACAGAGATCTTGGCGGCGCTCCCGGTGATTTGGAATTAAACAACAGTTTCGGTTTTGTAACGATCGGCTTCACTGACCAGGCCGGCTCATTTCAAACCAAGGTAGTCCGTTTTAATCCTGACCCTGCAGGGCCAGCCAACCTGCAAACTGTTTACACGAGCAAGGCTTATGTACCAGAGATTGCCCTTTTGGGGGACGATATGCTTCTCGTCGGTGATGCCGATCCGGCCGTGAGTGGCATTCTTATTTTTAACCCGCTGGATCTTTCAAAGATCGACGGTCCGATTTCGGTCGGCGCCCCACCGGTCGATATTACTTTTTTTAACCGATGAAAAAAACAGTCCTCATCCTTTGCCTTCTTTTGTCCGCCTGCGGTGAAGAAAACCTGTCGGGTGAAGCACCCCCGGGTGGCGAAAATAATGCCAAGCCGCTCGAATCGCCACAGACGGTCGTTGTCTCGCCAACATTGACGACACTCACCACACTCGGCGATAAAAAACAGCTGGACGTCAGCCTCCAGTATAAGGATGGAACAAAGTTATCCGAGATGAAGAGAGAGGTTGTCGATCCTTCCTCCGAAAAAACAACTCTACTCCGCTGGGTTTCTTCTGCACCGGACGTTGTCGCCATCGACCCATCGGGAATTATCGAAGCCAAAAAAGAAGGAGAAGCCCTCATTTCAGCCTCACTGAATGGTGTCACAGGGAACAGTACGGTCCGTGTCATTATCAGCGGTGAAAATAGTTCAAGATCCTCCACACCACTACCACCTATCACTCCAGATGATGGGCCGGTCAGAGTTTCTGTTGGAGCCGCCGGGACCATTGCCACTCCTTGCCCTCTCTCCATTCCAGCCTCTCTCTTACCCTCTATCGATCAAGATCTCGAGCCATATGCCAGCCGACTTGTCTCCTACAGGGTTGGTCTGCGGGGAGGATTCAACGAACAGAGACTCCCCGAAATCGTGCTCGGTCCCCCGCATGGAGCTGGCAATGCCCCAGGCGGTTTTGATGTTTTTTCGCTCGGCCTTGGTGGAGAGATCACGCTGGAGTTCACCGACTTCATCCCGGTCGATGGACCAGGACCTGACCTGATCGTCTTTGAAAACGTTTTCTCCGGATTTTTTGAACCGGCGGTTGTCTCCGTTTCCCCCGACGGACTCCACTGGCGCGAATTCCCCTGCCAACGTTCGCTCCCCAATTTTGAGGGGTGTGCCGGAACGCATCCGGTCTATGCGAACCCCGAGAGGAACGACATCAGCCCGACCGATCCATCTGTCGCCGGTGGGACCGGCCCCGCCGGGGGTGATGCCTATGACCTCGCTGATATTGGCCTCTGTCAGGCCCGTTTCATTCGAATCGTCGATATCAATGGTTGTTCGTTCTACAACGACCAGATTCACTGCAGTGATGCGGCAGTTCCCGGAGTTTTGGGATTTGACTTGGATGCGGTTTCGGTGGTAAATGGCATAGTTCCGTAAAATTTAAGGAGGTCCTCATGAAGCCAAGATTTTTGATGATTGTCGGTATGATTCTCGCCGCTGCACTCTCTCGATTGATCCCTCATCCCCTTAACTTCGCCCCGATCGTGGCGATGGCCCTCTTTGGCGGTGCCTGTTTTTCAAAAAAGCAAACGGCCTTGATCGTCACCTTTGGCGCCCTCCTCTTAAGTGACCTTTTGCTCGGTTTTTATCCAGACGTCCTGGTCGTCTACGCTAGCTATCTTCTGATCATCGGGCTCGGCACACTTTTAAAAAACCGCCGTTCTCCCCTCCCGGTCGCTGCTGCAACGCTCGCCAGCTCACTCCTCTTCTTTGTCGTCACCAACTTTGGGGTCTGGGCCATTCAGCCGATTTACCCTAAAACGGTTGCTGGCCTCGTCGCCTGTTACGTCGCAGCGATCCCGTATTTCTCTAACACCCTCGCGGGGGATGCCGTCTATGTGACGATTCTCTTTGGGGCGTTGGCGCTCGCTGAAAAACGTTTCGCGCTTCTTCGAGAACCGAGCTTAGCCACGAGTCTCTAAAATAGGCCGGTGACACAGCGTTCTGCATTCGGCCGTTTTCTTCTCATTTCTGTTTTCCTCCATCTTATCTGGGTCATCGGGTTTCTTCCCTCGTTCCAAAAAAATTTAGACAACCTCCCACTCGCTGGGGGTGGTGTTGAAGTTGTGGGGCTGCAGACTGCCTCTCCCTCCTATTCGACAGGAAAGAATAGGGGTACCCCGAGGGAGGCGCAGCGTTCTTCTATCGCGGCCGGGGTCGGGACCGGCACCGGATCCGGGATCGGTCCCGGCAGTGGCCCGAGTGGGAATAACCCGACCCTCGCCACAATCCGTGAAAATATTGAACGGGCCAAACGGTACCCTGCTGAGGCAAGACGACAACGGCAAGAGGGGGTTGTCTCGGTTCAGTTTCAGATCGATGCCTCCGGCAACGCCCAATCAGTCACCCTTCTGGAATCATCTTCTCATATTTTACTGGATGAAGAGGCACTCGCGACCATCAAAAGAGGCGCCCCCTACCCGACGTACGACAAACCGATCCGGCTCGCGATCCGTTTCTCTACCGCCCCTTAAGTATTTCTTTACACCAGAAAAGGAGACAGGTATCAAAAAGGCATGTCCCGGTCGTTGACCCTTCTTCTTTTCTGTTTCTTTTTCGTCGGCTTCAATAAACCGCCACCACGACCGGATGTTCAAGAGGTCGAAACATTTACCAACCAAACAGTCGGTCGGTTTCCAAAAACATTCGAGGCCTACCCGTTCCAAAAAGGAAAGGCCCATAAGGTTTATCATGTGCGCGAAGAAGGGACTAACCGCTACCTAGAGGCGATGGACGACAAAAATATTTCTGTTCAGACAATGAAACGATTTAAATGGGACAGAAAAGTTTACCCTATTTTTTCCTGGAAGTGGCGAGTCAAAGCCTTGCCAAAAGGGGCCGATGAGAGAACTCCGGGCAAAAATGATAGCGCCTGCGGGGTCTATGTTGTCTTCGGAAGCTCCTTTGGTAAAGCGTTAAAATATGTCTGGTCAACGAGCGCACCCGTTGGCACCGAAAATCCTCAGGAAAAAAACTTTTACCTCTTCGTCAAGGCCTCTGGTTCCTCCCGTGGCAATCAGTGGCAGAGAGTGACGATCAACATCGCCAATGACCATCAGAAGGCGTTCGGCACACCACCGCAGTACAACCCGATCGGCTTCGCAATCCTGACCGATGGCAACGCAACGGATTCGACCGCTGCGTGTGATTACGACGACTTTACAATTTCTAAAAACTGAGCCTGGGGAATCACCCTTGAGGAGTGGCAAACACGCGTGCCGGTGAGCCAGAGCCACCTTCAATCAGGAGCGGCGCAATTTCGAGAGTGGAACGAGTCGGCAGACGACTTAACCCTTTCAGATTTTCAAGAAAAAACTTCCCCTTGCCAAGCAAAAATCGGTGCACACAAAAATCGGAAGCAAGACCAGCATCGATACTCGGCGTATCGATCCCCAAACCACGAACATCATACTGAACGAAGAGATACTCTGCAACTTCACAAGAAAAACCGGGGAAGTGTAGTTTTCCCTGGGCATCCTGCCCGAGGTATTTTTTTGGGTTGGACCAGTAACGATCCCAGCCGGTCCGAAGAAGAACGATCCCCCCACGAACCGTTTTCCCATGCTCCAGTTCCCAACTCTGCAGATCAGCCACCGTTAAGGTGTAATCCGGATTAGAGGAAACCTGTTTCTGCACATCGATCAGGTAGGCGGGAGTGTTCAACTCCTCCGGTGTCAACTGGTCAACCGTTTTCCCATTTTTTGAAAAATGGGCTGGGGCATCGATATGCGTGCCGGTATGTTCCGGAAACGACAGGTGCTGTGAAAAATAATGATCCTTCTCCATGCCAGCCAATTTTTCAATTTGAACTGGTTTAGAGCCGGGCCAGACCGGGATTCCTTCGCGGATCGGATGAGTTAGGTCGATTTTGTTTTGGGTGATCCCCATGCGAGGGGACAACGCTAACATAAAAACAAAAAGTGTGGCAATCGTCTTCATCACTGCACAGGTGCTGGGGAAGCCGCTTGGACCTCAGATCGTAGTTGGCCTATCACCTCAAGCCAGTCTTTTTTGCCAGAAAGGAGGTTTTCGCCACGATCGAGGAGATCCATTACCTCACTCAACTCTCCGGTCCGATACTTGGCATAGGCGAGGTAGTAATAGGCTGGTCCATTCGTCGGGTCTAGATTGATCGCTTCATGAAAAAGTTCCGCCGCTGCAACCGTCTCCCCCACTTCAAGCTTGTTTTTTCCACGAACAATCAGGGTGTTGGAGGCATTCCGCTCTGGCCGGGTCGGTTCGGCCACCGGTGGTGGCGCTTCAGGGACCGTCACTACCTGAGGGGGCAGAGAGGGAGTCGGTCGTCTCTTCGCCCTCTTGGGAGGAAGACAACTGACAAGAAAAACGAGCAGAATCAAAATAAGCCAGCGACCTGATTTCATCAATGGTCGATAGGTAAAGAAAAAAAGTCAAGGATGCAAGGCACAACTCTCCTTCGGCTCCGTCCCTTTGATGAATGGCTCTTCCCGCTTCTCGGGACAATTCGATGTCGCGACACCACCGCTTTCCGGATCGATCGTCACCCGAGTAATCTTTTCCGGCTGTGGGAAATCTTCTTCTGCGTCAGCCACCTCTTTCATGAACCGGACCCAGATCGGCAGGGCTGCCTGTGCCCCAGTCATATCGATCGGCGTATTGTCATCGTAACCGACCCAAACAAGCGCCAAGACCTTGGGAGTAAATCCAACAAACCAGGCATCCCGCTCATCTGATGTTGTGCCGGTCTTGCCACCGGCGATCCCCTGAAAACCAAGGGCGCGTGACGAAGCACCGGTCCCCCGCTCCAGGACCCCTTTTAAGAGACTGTTTAAGAGATAAATAGTCTCTGCAGAAAACACCTTCTTGATCTTCAAACCCTTTTTCTCCAAAACCTCTCCCTCCTTCGTCACGAGGTAGCGAACGGACAATGTTTCAGAACGGGCCCCACCATTTGGAAAAATTGTATAAGCGCTCGCCAACTCAAGAGGTATCACCTCGAAAGCCCCGAGCGCCATCGAGGGGTACGGTTGTATCGGACTTTTAATACCGGCCAAACGAGTCGTTTCGACAACTTGATCGAGACCCGCATCGAGTGCGAGACGAACCGTCGCCACATTGTAACTTTTTTCGAGCGCGGTCCGGAGCGGGATCATCCCATGGTTGTCATGCTCATAATTTTCGGGACTCCAAGGCCCTTCGGGAGTGGTAAGAGTCAGAGGGCTGTCGTCCAAGAGGCTCGCCAAGGTAAAACTCTTTTTACTGCGATCAGGATCGAGCGCCGTCAGGTAAACGAACGGTTTAAATGCCGAACCCGGTTGTCGCATCGCCTGCATGGGACGGTTGAACTGGCTCTTTGAAAAGTCGCGACCGCCAACATAGGCCCGGATGTAACCGGTCTGCGGCGTCACAGCCACAAGAACTGCCTCCAGTTTTTTCCCCTCTTCCTCTTTTCTCTTTTTGACCACCGGGATCTTTTGCTCCAGCGCATCCAACCCTTCCCGCACCGCCCTTTCCGCCACCCGCTGCCAGTCAAGGTCGAGCGTCGTAAAGATACGATGCCCCTCCGCCCGCAGTTTTTCGAGCGGGAACTGTTCCTTCAGCTGGGCCTGAACCAGATCAATAAAATAAGGGGCTCGATCGAGATCTTTGCGGAGCGCCGGTAAAACTATTTTTTCGCGACTCGCCTCCTTGAACTCCCGCTTCGTGATGAGGTCCTTTTCCATCATCTCCTTCAAAACAAAATTACGCCGTTCAGCCGCTTTCCGGGGATTTCTAAACGGGGAATACTCCCCCGGAGAACGGATCAGGCCAGCCAATAACGCTGACTCGGCCAGAGTCAGTTGACTCACCTCTTTCGAAAAAAAGAGATGGGCCCCTTCCCCTACACCAGCCACCGACGCCGCCCCCCTCTGCCCTAGATAGATTTCGTTCAGATACGCCTCCAAAATCTCTTCTTTGGTGTAGCGACGTTCGAGGAGGAGCGACATGATGATTTCGTTAAATTTTCTTACAAAACTTTTCTTGCCGGTCAGAAAATAATTTTTCACAAGCTGTTGCGTGAGCGTACTTCCACCCTGAACCAGTTTTCCGTGAATCAGATCCACCAGAAAGGCCCTCAATATCGACTGCGGGTCAATCCCATGATGACGGTAAAAACGTTCGTCCTCGATCGTTACGATCGCATCGATGAGTGACTTGGGAATATCCGCCAGCTTGATGAGGGTTCTATCTTCCGTTTTTTCATCAAAAACTGAGGCGATCAGTTCCGGCTCCAGCTTGATTGTCACGAGAGATTCTTTCGTGTCCAACCGGAGGATCTGATCCACCTTGGGGCCGGCAGCGGACCCTCCGCCATCCCAACGAATAAAGATCGGGAATCCCTTAAACTCTTCTGTGGGGTAGGAAAAATCATGGAGGTAGACCAAGAGCCCCCGCGAATCACGATGGTATTCTCCCGAGGCCTGGATACTAGTGCCAGCCCCGCCGGGGACACGGCGATAATCGAGCCGGATCAGTTTTTCTTCAAGACGGGCCGGACTAACCTTCTGTCCGGGGAACAGATAAACGGCATCCGAATAAACCCGTGAAGGGAGGTTCCAACGGTGATATTCAAACTTGGTGGTGATCTGGTAATTCAGGTAAAAAAGATATAGCCCGAAAACGGAACCAAAAATGATCCCGAAAAAGAGAAAAAACTTCAGCCGTTGAAAAAAGAGGCGAAAGGAACTCATGATCTAAAATCTGAACTCTCTCAAGGCGCGAGTCAACTCCTTTCGAAGCTCTTTCGACGCGATCGGTTTCCGAACATACCCGAGTTCAACCGCCTTGGATGGATTCAGCTGTTCCGCTTCGTACTCTTTTTGCCAACGGAGTTCCGCCGCTTTCCGTTCCGACTCCGGCAGGGCCGCCAGTTTCTTCCCATAAAGAACCCCTATCGCCCCTTTTGACCCCATCACTCCAACCTTTGCCCCTTCCAACACCAAACCGATACGCGGCGGCCCGAGCGTAATCAGGTTCGCATGCACAAGACGGCCACCATAGTTTTGTCGCAAGGTCACGGCGATCTTGGGGATGGAGGAAAGGCATTCCTCACGGATCGATTTTCCCCCTTCTCCCTGAATCCCACCATGTTCCTGTTCACGGCCGGGGCGAAACGCTGGCGAATCATTCAACTCGATGAGCGGCAGACCAAAGCGTTGGCAGAGCCGGTGCATCCGGGTAAACTTGGCGATCGACGAAACATTTTGTGCCCCCCCTTCGACCGCTGGATCATCGGCGATAAGCCCAACAATCGTCCCTCCAAGAGCAGCAAAACCGGTGATGAGCGGCAGGTGATCGCCAGCCCAAAGCTCCAGAAAGCTTTTTTGATCGAACAGTTCACCAATCAGGTCACGCATGGGGTAAGAACGGTTCAATTCTGCCGGAAGATTGAAGTGGCATTCTCGATCGACCGGATCCTCATGCCGCCAATGGGGGGGTAACTGGTCAGGGCGACGAGGAAGGTACTGGAGGAGTATTGCCAAACGGTCGAACCCTTCTTCGATGGAAGAGACAATGATTGGACAAAGCCTTTTGGCCCGGTCGGTTTCAAAATCGGTTTCGTTCCCTCGCTCCACATAAACAGTGAGATCCATCCGTTGATGAACCACCTGCTCGAGGGAGCGGGGACCCAGCGCCAAACTCAAACGGGGGACACGAAGACGGTCCAGGATAAAAGAAAGTTCTTCGCGGGCCTTGAGCCAGTCAGCGGGAACTGGACGAGAGAGTGCCTGCCACTGATCACCGGTCGCGAGGAGGAACGGGAGCGAGAGATCCTCGGCCGCCTCCGCTATCAAGGTTACTTTTTTAAACCCCTTCGGGTGGGAAATACCATAATCGGTGGCCGTTGCAACAAGGGTGACCGGTTGTCCTGCGAGGGAGGCGTAACCGGTCAAAAGACCACCCGCCTGTTTCAGTTGCGGTCGAACTTCGAAAAATTCACCGTCATCAATATGCCCACGGATCGCATCCCGTCCCAGAATGATCCCCGCCTGACGCGGCACCTCAAGGCGGGCCTGCTTTGGGTCTCGTCGGATTTGGTTCAACTTATTTTTCTGATGAAAGAGTTTTAGCAACCGTCGTGTCTGATCGATCACCTGTTCCTCAGTCGAAAAACTCATCTCGATGTCGCCGCTCTCCTCCGCATGCGCCTTCGCCCCACCCAAAAGATAGTTACTCCCCTCTTCTCCCGTCACACGGGCGACCGTTGCCGCACCGGTCAAGACCCGATACGCCTCCGGTTGATCAACCATCAGGCTCGCATGGGCGACCGAGGCCCCATAGACGAGCATCCCGACTGTCGCACCGACATGGAGATGAAAATGGATGAGTTGATGAGAAACTTGGTCGATCAATTCTTCGACCGTTGATGGCGGGTCCTGTCTCAGGTTCCGCCCAGCCGTGCTCATAAATTCCGCGCGGCCGGGCGCCCGACCCTCGCCACCCGCCATAAAAGTTTCGAAATGCCAGAGACATTTTTCAAAATAGTCCCGTTCATGGTGCCCCAAAAACCAGCGGCGGAATTTTTTCTTATCGGAGAAGCCTCCGGTATGCGCAATCGCCCCGAAGTACGAACCGGCCCAACCGAGTGAGGCGACCGAATCACGAATGTTCGCACCAGCCCCATCATGGAACCCGACAAGTGGGCGACCTGTCAGGTATGCGAGTACCACGGTTGAAGCAAGCTTTTTCCCCTCCCGTTCTCCCAAGGCTCCGCCACGAAAACGGAAATCTCCCGCATAGGCCAGTGTCGGTAGGCCTCCTACCTTCCCCTCATAAACATTCAACCCAATCTCCAGTGGGACGGGGCCCACCGGAGCGTCATCGACCTCGGGGAAAAAGAGTTCCTTGTATTCGCCGTTATCAAAAAGAAGCATCGCCCGATCGCGATTGAGAAGTTTCCCCATCTGGTGTTGCCGCTCATTCATCTGTTTTTCACGATCGAGAGGGACCTCCGGTTTTCTCTCATGGAGTAAAAACGGAGGACGACTGATAACCCCCCCCAGTTTGGAGTGGCGAATCTCAATCACGGTCCAATAGGTTTTTTGATCGGCGTCATTCAGTAGCGGGAGAACAATCTCCGTTGCAGAGATCTGGACATCGAGTGCAAAACCGGCAACACGCCCCGCTGTGGTACGAGCGAGCTGCGGAGTCAAAACCAGTTTGCCCCCTTCGCCGTCACGTGTTCGCCATGGCACCGGATCTGGATCGGTTGAGAAGATCAAGACATGATTCGGTTGATGGGGAGAAACGGCCTGCACCAAGCGGAGGGTTCGGTACGCCTCGATCGTTGCCCTCTCAAAACCGGGAAAGGCCAAGACCCCTTCTCGCCGCATCTCCATCCCGGCATCCGGCACGAGACCGACAACAACAAAACGGGGTGGAACAGTGACCGAACCAGAACGGGCAACGAGCTCAAAGAGATGAATTCCATTCTTGGGTGAATCACCCTTCACCAACTTTTTGGGCAATGGGAGGGATCTTCCCTCGAAGGCCTGGAACCAATGTTTGAGTGATAAGCGGATATTTTCGGGGAACAGTTCAAAGGTAAGTGGAGCGAAATGAACCTCTTTTTCTTGAAGGGCATCGATCAATCGGCGGTATTCTTTTGGGTCGAGTCCCTCCGCCGGATTTTTGTTGAACGAACGATACTCCTTCCAATAATCGGGATCGACCGGGAGTAATTCCACCTCGTGATATTTTTCAGGATCAATCTGATGGAGAAGCTCCAAGAGATCCTGACGGTCGTCAGCCACCATGGTTGTGTGACTCTTCAACCATCGTGCCAACGGGTCGGCGAGCGTCTTTGAAACCTCTTTTTGGAGGCAGAGTTTCAGGAGTTTTGTCAGAATTTTTTCTTTTTGTTCCCTCTCCTTTTCAAACGCCTGAAAGAGGTGGAGAAGGACGCGCGGCTTTTGATCAAGCTCCGCGAGCCCCTTCACTCCATAGGAGGGTAAAATAACTTGTAAGAGTGAAATCGCCCTCTGTGGCAGAGATTCCCCCTTCCCCCCCCGCTCCATGAGAAACGCCATCGAGTGGGTCTGCTCCGTAAAAAGCTCGTTCAAGTGGAGTCGTTCTTCGAGGAGTGCCATCGCCACCTCACCCAGTTTTTCACTGGAGACTTCTCCCCACTTCTTCTCCAGCATTGCGACATCAACATCATACCCCTGCAGGTAATGACGGATTTGATCGAGGTGGGGCCGTTCGTGAACCGCCCCACCATCAACCGATTTCAAATCCCCTTTCTTCCAAAATTCTCCGCCCCGTTGTGAAACCACCTCGGTTATTGGGATTTGCACCACCCATTCCCCCGCTTTGACCGGTTCGCCAACATTTTTACCGATTGCGGAGACAATCCCTTCCCGCACTGATCGAATAACGGTGATCATTTTCATCGATTCAATCTGGAACAGTTCCTGACCGATCGTTATTTTTTCCCCATTGCGGACCGGGATCGCAACAATCTGGCCCGCCATCGGTGCGGCGTGAGGGTCACGGGTGATCTCTTTTTCCCCCTCTCGTCGAAAATGAAAACAGAAAAGAGAGCCTTCCAAAATGAGAGAGAGCGCCCCTTCACCAAAATAGGCAGAGAGATTCTTGACCGAGCTGTCGGCCAAAAAGCAGGTCAGTCCCCAAAATGATCCGCTAAAAGGAAGATTCACCCTTTCGCGTTCCACAATTTCAAAAGAGAGGGTTATGCCGACAAAGGTGGCACGAAAGCGATTCGGCGCCTCTTCTGCTAAATCGACCTTGACCTTCTTCCCCAGAATTTCCACTTCGTACGAAAAACCGTTTTTGGGAATCTGTCTAAAGATATGAAGAAGACTCGTCAATTCACCAGAGGCAAGTCGGCGTCGAAGCTCTTCCATATCTTTTATATATTGCACCGCACCGGCGAGTGCGATGGCGAGCGGAGCGAGTGCCGGGAGTTCCTTCAGCTCACCACGAAGTTCCGGATGCTCTGAGAGGAATCGTGTTGTGTAGTTTCCTTTCAGAAAATCGGACTGCTCCAACAACTCGCGACAAAAAGCGTTATTCGTCGGGAGTCCGAAAATAAGAGTTTCGGAGAGCCCTTTTTTTAATCGATCAATAGCCGTCTGACGATTTTTCCCCCAACTGATCAG
>JAUSKE010000156.1 GCA_030649435.1 Deltaproteobacteria bacterium | reverse complement strand
ATGCTGACCCGTCGGGTGGCGGTGAAAGTATGGAGGCGATGACCGATTACAGCCCACCTCCTTCTCCCTTGGGAAGTTATCGGCCAACGACGAGGGATAGGGGAAAGATTGGAGAAACGAAAGAGCTTCTTAGGGTCAGACGACTGACGACCGTTCCCGGTGTTCGCTACCCACTTCTCGATGCAACAGAGAGGGGAGAGGTCAACAATCACTACGCCGTGATGCAAAATGAGGAGACTGTTACCTTCACCTATTTTGGACGTCATTACAAAATGATATCCAGGGTGCGAAACGCATTGAAGAGAAATCCTCCGCACGAACCGTTGAAGGTTCTTATTGCTGGGGCCGGTCTTGACGAACACAGCGAGCGACGGGATTCGTTTAATACCTTGGAATGGCTTGGTACCATTGCGAGCGTAGCGAGCGCAGGCATCAAGGACTTCGCCATCGATGTCTTGGATATTGATGGGAGGGTTGAGGCGTATTTTAAACAACTCGTTCAGGGTGATTCCTACACCTTTGATGTTTTTGAGCGAAACGATTCTCGGGGAAATGTGGTTGTCCCAGCCTCCTATGTGCGTCGGAACTTTGATGGTTACTGGACGAATGTCACTCGTGAGTACAGAGGCAGATTGCCTGAAGGAGCGACTCAGGCCTTTCGGATCACCCTTCCTCCCGATCTATTAAGAAAAATCCATTTCAAACGAGGGTCGGTCGTTGGCCCGCTTCCTGGGAGTGGTTATCATATCGCCGTTTATCAACATGTTGAGGCGTACGTGGCTTCATCGGCGGGAGCCTCTGGAGGGACTGCCTTGGCGTCAGTGGTGATCCGAAATCTTTTGCTCAATCTTTCGGGCAGTGGCGGTTGGTTGGTTAGCGATTCAAACTATTTGCCGGAGTCCTTTTTACCGCGACGAGATGAAGCGATTTTTATTCCAAAACCCAGGGAGGAAGATTCTTTGGAGAGTCAGCCTGGCGGGGGTTGGAAGCTTATGGAGGTTGGCACGCCGCGAAGAGGGAATGGTGGTTCCCGAAATGGTGGGAACGGCGGCGGCTTAGTCTATCGGAATTCCAATCAACCCAACAGGGCAGTCCGTCATGATGGTAGCGAACTTTTGGGTGTTTATTCGGGGAGGCTCGTTTTTGAAGGCCCATCCGACATGGTCCGCGGGGGTTTGGGATTAGGTCCAAGCATCTCGCCGGAAGTCCTCGGGGCCTTCGAGAACAACCTCCCCCGACTACCAGCACGGCCCTTATTTTTACCGTAATTTTATGAAAATCCTTGAGCCCTTCAGTTTCTCATGGTAGTGGGAGGGCGATGCCAAAAAAGAAACTTCCCAAGGCTGGTTCTCAGGAAAGTTACCAGAATGTCCTTTTGGAGGAGATGAAGTCTCAAATAGAACTCACTCTCGAAGCCGTTGAAGAAGGAAAGAAACAAAACTTGGAACTCTATCAATCGCTTAAGTCCACACTGAAACTTGATATCTCCTTGTCTCAAATGGCGCTCACGGGACGTATTGACTCAGTACGCTCTGAAGTCACGGAGTTAAGACAAAAATTTGAGAAGGCCAAAGACGAGCTTTCCGCAAAGATCGACAAAGTTGGCGATCGCCTCGATCGTCATGAGGAAGAGATTAGCCACCTTAAGGAAGCCTCGGCTTAAACCCCCATTTTTCCGCACAACTCTAGTCTTGCCCTGCCGACAAACAGGCCATGGCTTGCAATCGAGTCAACCAATCCTGCCCGCCTGAAGCGACCCGTGCCTTTTTAGAAAGCTTGCCTTACCCGGTTGCCCCGGGGGTGAGGTACCCTGTCCTTTCTCCTGAGGAGAGACAAGTTGTTGAGGGAGATAGTAGAAATCTTGACCGGGATTTTGCTGGCCTACTAGAGGGTTTTACCCACTTTGGTCGGCATAGAAGGGCCATCCTTGCGGTTCAAAAAGCGATCAGAGAGGGGCAGATCACAACTCCCGTTCGGGCCCTGATTGTGGGGGCTGGTTTTCATGACCCCACCGGTTACAGGCCTTCCCAAGAGGAGCGATTACCGATCACTGTTCTTGAGTGGGGAGGGATGATGGCTGCTCTGGGGATTGAGTTTGAGATTGACGTGGTCGATCGTAATCCCCAAGTGGCCGCCTTCTTCGACGGTTTACAATCCCGGGAAGATCTTGTTTTTGTAGTGGGGGATACTCTTTTATCGACGGCGATGGTCTCAGATGTTTCTCCTCTTTATGCGCCGGATATTTTTGGTCCCTTGGCCCAAAATATCACAGACGATCCCGATGCGAGACTGCCTCGAGGGGCCACAAAGGCCCATCGTATTACTTTACCGGCCGAGGTTTTACGCCGGATCCATTTTTTTCGCGGTTCCGTCCTTAACCCGTTGCCGAGAACAGGTTATAATTTAGTCGATTATCAGAATGTTCGGGCCCACTTGCCTGACTTTGTCAAAAGGGGAAGGATGGTGGGGCGAGAGGCGATTGATATCAGGAATCTTCTACTGAATGCGGCGGATGGGGCCTGGTTTAACACAGATGTCTTTTATACAGAATTAGGGTTGGGGGAGGGCCCCACATGGGAAGTCTTTAAGTACCGTGGGGGAGGAGTACGAACTCCTTATCTGGAAAAACAGGCCGATGGTTCTTGGCGACTCGTCCATCCTTCAGGTAATAGCGACAACGGACCGGATGGTAGTGGTGGGGTCAATTACCGAAGCTCAGAAGGTGGAACGGTTCGTCGTGACGGTGGCAGCGAACTTTTAGGCGCCGGTTCGGCACTGCTTGTTTATCCGGGGGAGACTGTTTTTGAAGGTACTCCGAGAGTAGGGGCAGGTTTAAAACCTGCCCCTCCTCTTACCCGGTTGCCAGCCCGGCCGTTGATTTTACCGTAATTTTTCCCCACAACTCTAGCTCGACCCTGCCGACAAACAGGCCATGGCGCCCAACGTCCACACGATTCCGCGCAATATGCTGTTGAGAGCAATGGCCCAGGCAATGATGGAGCCCGACCCTCCAGCGTTAGAAGCGCTTGTCGACGAACTCGCACAGATCACCGGTAGTGGCGATGGTGTTGTGATCTACAACGGGAATCACGAATTTGAAATTGTGAGGGAGGACGGTTACCACGAAAGGGTAAAGCGAGAATTCCTCTATCAGGCCCTTGTTGAAAAATATTTTGGTGGTTCTGGGTTGGACGAGAGGGGCCGGATTTACGAGACCCTTCTGTCGATGATGCCGGGCGACGATCCGTTGGGCTCCCGGCAACTCGGAGAGGGAGGGTTGGCCTGTTATGATGGGGCTGAACCGTTTACTTTTCCGCATGACCTTCTCTCTGTGAAGGCGGTTCTGATGACAATCTCGCCGGGCGGTTTTCCGTGGGGGCATTACCCGACTCCGGGTGAATTTCCGGGCCATTGGTTGGTTGACATCAGCGAGGAGGGAGATGTGACCACCCTTGGGTTTGATGGGGGAGACCGGAGCTGGTTTATTGAATTCACGACCGATTCGATGAGGATCGTTACAAAAGGGGACCGCCTCTTTCTCGTGGCAACGAATGCCCAGACAGGGGATCAGTGGGAACTCCCTCTTCCGGTAGAACAACCTGGTTCTCAACTCCTCTTAAGAAATGATTCAGCCAGCCGTGGGGCATTGCTAATGCTTTTGCAGGTAGCGGTGGGGGCGAACACCGGTTTCCTGCAATCTTCGAGAGGGGGGATAAAATATTCGCTAGACCCTCAAGATCTGTTGGTTCGCACCCATTCTTTCTCGAAGTTTGTCGGCCTTTTTCCATTAGAGGACCCGACAGAACCTCCCTTTTTAGGGATGGTTGAGTTTGACCCAACCGGCAATCACCGTTTTCATGTGGCGTACCGTGATTCATTCCGTCTGAGACAACGTGGATCGGTTTGGGAGATTGAGTATGAGACGCTCACCCCTCTTGAAGGATTCAATCTGGTGAGAAGCCTTGCCCTTCACCCGGACCACGCCTCTATTAGGGAATGGATCGATGGGGTGACGGCCGGTGGGAGTCAGGTGGCAAGTTATCCGGTTTCCGTAGAACATTTGGAGGCCCTTCTGGTGAGACAACCGCTTTCAGGGGCGGAGAGTCGAGAAGAGGATCAGGTAAAAAGGGAAGCAGGTCGGATGGTGGCAGAACGTCTAGAGTCCGTTGACTATTCTCTCCGTCGGGTCTTGATCGAGCTGCTTTATGAGAGTGATCCTGATGCAGAAAATGATGACGATGACGATGACTCTTCCGGTGGTGGCACGGCCGGAGGTGCGACGGGAGGGCCAGCCGGCGGCATGACGACAAAAGGGCGAGGCCCTGGCCATGGGCCCTTTCGTGCCGCTGATGAAATTGATTATCGAGGTTCAAACAGAACGGTTCATGATGAAGACGGCAGTGGATTGTTGGGTGTTTATCCGGGGGAGACTGTTTTTGAAG
>JAUSKE010000148.1 GCA_030649435.1 Deltaproteobacteria bacterium | reverse complement strand
TGGGTATCATAACGGCCTTGAGGGTCCCGATAATCAACAACGAGCTCCTCCTGGGTCTTCGGGTTCAAAAGATGGAGATGCCCATCCCCCTGAAATTGAGAGAGAGAGAGCTGCTCCACCCCCTCCAAATAAATCCCCCTCTTCCCTTGAGCCCTTGTCCAAGGGGTCAATAAAAGAAGGACTAGGATAAGAACTGTTTTCCTTGTTAACACCCTAAAATCTCCCTTTTAGTAGATTGATCTGAGATGCTGGCTTATCGGCCCTTGTAGGGCAAGGTTGCCCTTTATTTCTAATGGGACTCGGGTTTTATCACTGCTGGGGCTCGGGTTTTATCACTGCCAGAGCGGAGAGGCAACATCAAAATAAGGTGCATTCTTCTCTAGCGAGAACGTTTTTATAGAAAAAATTTTGGGGGAAATTATTGTCTGCCTTTCATTTTTTTTAAAAAGTGCGGAAAAACAGGGAATAACAACGGTTCTCCATCGGATGACACAGGATGTCAGGAATCGGTTTCTTGACACACTACATCTTGTGGTTATAGAAGCTATTATATACAATATAGAGTGTTTTCAGGTCACTTTTATCGATATACCGCTTTGCAGAGGGAGGCACGGCGATGGAGTCTCCAGCAAGGGTCCGAAAGACAAGGGTAATTCACCCAGGGGCAATTAACCCAAGTGAACTTCGAGAGGAAAAGACTCCGCTCAGTTCAGTCACAAAGGGGCTCCAGTTTACCCGTCGGTTTAGCCAGGCTGCGGTTTCTCCCTACGAGGCGGTCCAGTGGGAAAAACGTTCCTCTGTCATTTCAGAACCGGATGGGCGGATAGTCTTCGAGATGCCTGACGTTGAAGTTCCCCAATCGTGGTCCCAATTGGCCACAGACATTGCGGTCTCCAAGTATTTTAGGAAGGCGGGCGTGCCGTTGAAAGCGGGGGCCCCGTCCACAACAGGCCCTGAAAAATCGGTGCGGCAACTCGTCCACCGTGTCGCCCATACCATCAGAGAAGCGGGCGAAAAACAGGGGATTTTTACCAATGCCGAGAGCGCCGAGACATTCGAAATGGAGTTGGCTTCTCTGCTCATCCATCAAAGGGGGGCCTTTAACTCCCCGGTCTGGTTCAACTGCGGCCTTTACCATCAATATGGTATTGATGGCAGTGGCGGTAACTTTTACTGGAATCTCGACACAAAATCGATCCAAGAAACAACCGATGCCTACTCCCACCCTCAATGCTCCGCCTGTTTTATCCAGGCGGTGGATGATGACCTGATGAGCCTCTTTGACTTGGCCAAAAATGAGGCCAAGTTGTTTAAGTATGGCTCTGGAACCGGCACCAATTTTTCTAAAATCAGGGGCCGCCAGGAAAAACTTTCCGGGGGAGGGACCTCCTCAGGTTTGATGAGTTTCCTCGAGGTCCTCGACAAGGGGGCCGGGGCGACAAAGTCGGGTGGCACAACCCGTCGGGCCGCCAAAATGGTGGTCCTGGATGTCGATCACCCCGAAATTGTTGATTTCATCACCTGGAAGGTCAAAGAGGAGAAAAAGGCCAAGATTCTGATCGATTCTGGTTTCCCTTCCGATTTTAACGGAGAGGCCTACCATACCGTTTCAGGACAAAACTCCAACAACTCGGTCCGTGTAACCGATGACTTCATGAACGCCTACCTCCGCGGAGATAAGTGGCAGACAACATTTCGAACCACTGGAGAGGTCTGTGACACGCATGATGCCCGCTGGTTGATGCGCCAGATCGCCGAGGCGGCTTGGAATTGTGCCGATCCTGGGATTCAGTTCGATACCATTATCAATGACTGGCACACCTCCTCCAATACCGACAGAATCCATGCCTCAAACCCTTGTTCGGAATATATGTTCCTAAATAACAGCGCCTGTAACCTCGCCTCTCTCAACTTGATGAAGTTTCTCGACGGAGAAGGTCGGTTTCAGATTGAGGATTTCCGCTACGCCTGTAAAATCTTCATCGCCGCTCAGGAAATCCTCGTCGATCTTTCTTCCTACCCCACAAAAATGATTGCCCAAAATAGCCATGACTACCGACCACTCGGTTTGGGCTATGCGAATCTCGGAACCCTCCTGATGTTTTGGGGAATCCCGTATGACAGCCCCAAAGCACAAGCGGTTGCCGGTGCTATCACAGCAATCATGTGTGGGCATGCCTACAGGGCCAGTTCCGAAATTGCCGCAACGGTGGGTCCCTTCCCAGGTTTTGAGAAAAATAGGGAACCGACTCTTCGTGTAATGCGAAAACATCGGGATGCTTCCTATGCGATCGATGCCCGTTTTTGCCCGGCGGATCTCTTGAAGGCGGCTGAGGAAGATTGGGATGAAGCGGTTCGACTCGGCGAAAAACAGGGGTATCGTAACGCCCAATCGACCGTCCTCGCCCCGACAGGAACGATTGGTCTTTTGATGGACTGTGACACCACCGGTGTTGAACCGGAGTTTTCACTGGTCAAATGGAAGAAACTGGCCGGCGGTGGTCACTTCAAGATCATCAACCAATCGGTCGTCAAAACCCTCTCCCGACTTGGCTACAAGGATGAAGAGGGGAAGGCGATTCAGAATTACATCCTCGAAAAAGGGACTATTGAAGGGGCCCCCGGTCTCAAAGAGGAGCACCTGCCGATCTTTGATTGTGCCAACCGTTGTGGTGACGGCGTCCGCTTCATCGAACCGATGGGGCATGTGCGGATGATGGCTGCGGTGCAACCGTTCATCAGCGGGGCGATTTCGAAAACGGTGAATTTACCCAATCATGTCACGGTTGATGACATTGAAAGAATTTATGTCGAAGCTTGGCGACTTGGCCTTAAGGCGATTGC
>JAUSKE010000145.1 GCA_030649435.1 Deltaproteobacteria bacterium | reverse complement strand
AAGCTCTCGGGGGCGGTCGGGACCTTTGCCAACGGCGATCCATTTGTAGAAAAATATGTTTGTGACCGGTTGGGACTTCTTCCGGAACCGGTGGCGACTCAAGTCATCCCGCGGGATCGATACGCCGTTTTCTTTTCGCGGCTCGCGATTATTGCTTCTTCAATCGAGCGGATTGCCCTCGAGCTTCGTCACCTGCAGAGGACCGAGGTCCTTGAGGCGGAAGAATCGTTTGAAAAGGGGCAAAAGGGATCCTCGGCGATGCCTCACAAGAGAAACCCGATCAGTGCCGAGAATCTCTGCGGCCTGGCCCGGCTTGTCCGCTCTTATGCAATCGCCGCGCTGGAAAATGTCGCCCTTTGGCATGAGCGGGATATCAGTCATTCTTCCGTGGAAAGAGTCATTGGCCCCGATGCTACGATTCTTGTGGATTATATGTTGGCCCGTCTGACGAAACTGATCGAAGGGCTGATCGTTTATCCCGAAAATATGAAAAAGAATCTGGAAAAGATGGGGGGGCTGGTTTATTCCGAGGCGGTCCTTCTGGAGTTGGTGAGGGCGGGGCTCACCCGTGAAAAGGCGTACGAGCTTGTTCAAAGAAATGCGATGAAGGTGTGGGAGAAGAAAAAAGATTTTCAGGAAGAACTGCTTAAAGATCGAGAGGTGGGGCAGCATTTGAAGCCTCACCAGATCAAACAGTTGTTTAACCTTAAACATCATTTACGAGAGGTCGATACAATCTTTAAGAGGGTTTTTGGATGATCGCCAAGGTTTACATCACTCTTAAGTCAGGGGTTCTTGATCCCCAAGGGAAGACCGTCCAGCATGCGCTGGAGAGTCTCGCTTTTAATGAGGTTCGTGATGTTCGTATTGGCAAGTATATCGAGATTCGATTAGCCGATGCTGATCAGAAGGTGTCGGAAAAAAGGGTTAAAGAGATGTGTGAAAAATTGCTCGCGAATACGGTGATCGAATCCTACAGGTATGAGATAGTTTCATGAAATTCGGCATTATTGTTTTTCCAGGCTCCAATTGTGATCGTGACTGTTACCAGACCGTTCATGCTGTTCAGAGGCAACCCGCTACTTACATCTGGCACAAAGAGACGAAGCTCCCCAAGGTTGATTGCCTGATCCTTCCGGGCGGTTTTTCTTACGGGGACTACCTTCGGACTGGGGCGATCGCCCGCTTTTCACCGATTATGAAAGAAGTCATCCCTTTCGCCAAAAAAGGGGGGCTCGTGTTGGGGATCTGCAACGGGTTTCAGGTCTTGACCGAGGCTGGTCTGCTGCCGGGTGTCTTGATGAGAAACAGTAATCTTCAGTTTATTTGCAAAACAGTTTCCTTAAAAGTTGAAAACACCAGTACCCTATTCACTAAACGGTACGCCCCCTCCCCCTTAGTCCCATCCGCCCCTCCTGTCCCTTTGGGACATCCTCCCCGACAAGCGGGGAGGTTCCCCTCGAGGGGAGGGGGGAGGGTGGTGGTCAAGATGCCGATCGCTCATGGGGATGGTAATTATTACGCCGATGCGGAGACGTTGAAACGGCTTGAAGGGGAGGGGCAGGTTGTTTTTCGGTATGAGGGGGAGAATCCGAACGGTTCCCTCGCCTCCATTGCCGGGATTGTTAACAAGCAGGGGAATATTCTCGGGATGATGCCCCATCCGGAACGGTGTGCCGAAAAAATGTTTGGGAACGAGGATGGAAGGAAGCTGTTTGAATCGCTCGTCAAGGGATAAGGTACATGGATGCTAAAACAATCGCCGAACATGGTTTGAAGCCTGATGAATACCAGAAGATTCTGGGTATTTTAGGGCGAAAACCGAACAGGGTTGAGCTGGGAATCTTCTCGGTGATGTGGAGTGAGCATTGTTCCTATAAGAGCTCCCGAATTTTTCTCAAAAAACTGCCGACAAAAGGGAAGCAGGTCATCTGTGGCCCCGGAGAAAATGCCGGTGTGGTTGATATCGGTGATGGTCTGGCGATCGCCTTCAAGATGGAGAGCCACAATCACCCCTCCTTTATAGAGCCGTATCAAGGGGCGGCAACCGGTGTTGGCGGGATCTTGCGGGATGTCTTCACCATGGGGGCACGCCCGATTGCTCTTTTGAATTCACTCCGTTTCGGCTCGCCGGACCATCCAAAAACAAAATCCCTGATAAAGGGGGTTGTGGCCGGGATCGCTGGCTATGGCAATTGTATGGGGATCCCCACGGTTGGAGGAGAGGTCTTCTTTGACCCTTCGTACAACGGCAATAATTTGGTCAATGCGATGTGCGTCGGTTTGGTGAAGAAAAAGAAGATCTTCAAGGCGAAGGCAGCCGGCATCGGCAATCCTGTTTTTTATGTCGGGTCCAAGACGGGGCGGGATGGCATTCATGGGGCGACGATGGCCTCGGGTGTTTTTGATGATAAGTCTGAGGAGAAGAGGCCGACCGTTCAGGTGGGGGATCCTTTTACCGAAAAACTTTTGATGGAGGCCTGCCTGGAACTGTTTGGGACGAAACACCTGATCGGTATCCAGGATATGGGGGCGGCGGGGCTCACCTGTTGCAACTTTGAGATGGCTTCGAAGGGGAATGTCGGGATCGAGCTCGACCTTTCAAAAGTCCCTCTCCGTGAGATCGGGATGACTCCCTATGAAGTAATGCTCTCCGAATCTCAGGAGCGGATGCTTTTTGTGGCGAAAAAAGGGACGGAAAAGAAAGTCGAGGCGATTTTTAAAAAATGGGATCTGGATGTGGCGGCGGTCGGTCGGGTCGTGAAGGGAACAACCGTCAAGATTTTTAATGAGAACGAATTGGTTGGTGAAATCCCGGCCCACCCGATCGCCGAAGAGGCGCCGTATTACGATCGGCCCCGGAAGAGACCGAAGTATATTGAAAAGGTCCGCCCCTTCGAGATCGAATCGATACCGGTCCCTTCTGATTTGAATGCGGTTCTTCTTCAGCTCCTCTCTTCCCCCAATATTGCGAGCAAGGAGTGGGTCTATCGCCAGTATGACCATATGGTCGGGACCGATACGGTGGTGTTGCCAGGGAGCGATGCCGCTGTTCTTCGTATCAAGGGAACAAAAAAAGGGGTTGCGATGACGACCGATTGCAACAGCACTTACTGTTACCTTGATCCGTACCGCGGCGGGATGATTGCCGTGGCGGAGGCGGCACGGAACATCATCTGTTCCGGAGCCAAACCGCTTGCGGTGACCGATTGCCTCAACTTTGGAAATCCCGAAAACCCGGAAATTCTTTGGCAGTTTGAACAGGCGCTCTTGGGGATCAGTGAGGCCTGTCTCGCCCTTGGAACGCCCGTTGTTTCAGGAAACGTGAGCTTCTATAATGAAAGTCCGACAGGACCGATCCTGCCGACACCAACGATCGGTATGGTTGGCCTTTTGAGCAATGTGGACCAACATTGCACTCAATGGTTTAAGGAAGAGGGGGATATCGTTATCCTGTTGGGATTCCAGACCTCCCCCCATTCCCCCTCCTTAGCTAAGGAGGGGGCGAGGGGGCGGTCTGATCTCGGTGGTTCTGAGTATCTGAAAACTATTCATGGTCTTGTTGCAGGTAGACCTCCTTATCTCAATCTCGCATTGGAGAAAAAAGTACAAGAGACCTGTCTACAAGCGATCCGGAAGGGGTGGGTTCAGTCGGCCCACGATTGTTCAGAGGGGGGATTGGCTGTTGCCCTTGCT
>JAUSKE010000135.1 GCA_030649435.1 Deltaproteobacteria bacterium | reverse complement strand
AATCAACGCCGTCTGCCGCATGATCGTTGATTTCCCCGCCATGTTTGGTCCGGTGATAATCAAAAAACGATTTTCTTCGCCGTCGAGGAGTGTGTCATTGGGGAAGAAGGCCTGGCGCGAACTTAATCGCTCAATCACCGGATGCCTCCCTTGGGTAATCACGAGTTCTTTTCCCATTGTCAGTTTTGGCCTGACATAACGATAGGTCGTCGCCACCTTGGCGAGAGAGCTGAGAAGGTCCAGCAGCCCAACGCGACAGGCCTGTTCCTGGATCTGACTCGCGAGTGGAGCAAGCCGCTCCCGCAGTTCCAGAAAAAGCTCGTATTCAAGATTCTTGATCCGCTCCTCTGCCGAGAGGACCTTCCCTTCATACTCCTTCAGTTCCGGCGTGATGAAACGTTCTGCATTCACGAGCGTCTGTTTGCGAATATAGTCGGTCGGGATTTTGTCCAAGTGGCTGTTGGTGATCTCGATATAATAACCAAAGACCTTGTTGAAACGGACCTTGAGTGAGTTGATGCCGGTCCGGCTCCGTTCCCGTTCCTCCATCGCCAGCACCGAACTCTTGCCACCATGAATGATGTCCCTCAACTCATCCAACTCTGATGAAAAACCAACGCGGATAAGACCCCCATCCTTTAAAGAAAGGGGTGGCTCATCGACAAGCGTCCTTCCGATCTCGGCAACGACGGTGGACAACGGGTCCCACTTTTCCAAGATCCCTTTTAAAAGGGGTGAAGTGAAGTTTGCTAGATTTTCTCCAAGTTGTTTTAAGACCTCACAAGAATCCTTGAGCATGACGAGTTCACGGGCGGAGACATTTTTAAGGGAGACCTTGCCGGCAACTCTTTCGATATCGCAAATAGAGGTGAGTGACTTACCGATAGCGGCCAGCTCCCTCCCCTTTTGCTGGAGTTCACCGACCGCGTCGAGTCGATGATTGATCACCTGAATGTCAATCTGTGGACGCCTCAGCCACTCCCGAAGAAGCCTTCCCCCCATCGGGGTCAGGGTCAGGTCAAGGACATCCGACAATAGATCGATCTCCAGGTTTCTCCGTGTCTCTTCGCCGATCCAAAGGAAGGAATCTTTTTCGTACTGCTCCAGCTTTTTGAGGTGTGGGATTCGAGTCATCTTTTGGTGTTCACGAACGTAGTGAAGGATGGCACCGAGGGTCCCGATCACTTGAGGGGATTCCTCCAAACCGAAAGCAGCCAAAGAAGTTGTTTGAAACTGTTCTTTCACCAGTTTTTCACCGTAAACAGCATCAAGGACCCAACCGGAGAGTGGCACGAACAAAGTTTTGGGGAAACGTTCCTTCAGCAAAACGAAAAGCGGCAAGTTTTTTATCGAATCAGGGTAAAGAATTTCTTGAGGCGTAATGAGTGAGTAAAGATCAAAGAGCTCTTCCTGTTTGACGAGGCGAGAATATTTGAATTCACCGGTCAGGAGGTCAAAAAAGGCGAGAGCGCCGCTCTTTCCATCCCATTGAAAACAGCTGATGTAGTTTTTTTCATTCTTCGGAAGCGCCTCAAGGTCGGTCGCCAGCCCCGGCGTGATGATCTGAACAACTTCTCTTTTAACAAGCCCTTTCGCTAAAGCCGGATCCTCCGTCTGTTCACAAATGGCGACCTTGTACCCTTTTTCGATCAACCGCGCGATGTAGCTGGAAGCGGAGTGGTGTGGTACACCGCAGAACGGGATCGGGTTTGGTTCATTCTTGTTGCGGGCGGTCAGGGCAATATCCAAGATCTTCGAGGCATTGACCGCATCGTCAAAGAACATCTCGTAGAAATCCCCCATCCGGAAGAAGAGAAAGGCATCTTTGTGTTGTTCCTTGATCTCCAGATACTGCCGGATCATCGGGGTCAGGTTGTCGGTAGGTGTTGCGGTCATCCCCTCACGAACTAACAAAAGGGACTCACGAAGTCACGATGAAATTAACCTACGAACCGTAGCCAAACTCGCGGAGTTTGTAGGGATCCCGGCTCCAATCCTCCGAGACCTTCACAAAGAGCTTGAGGAAGAGTTTCTGGCCTAACTCTTTTTCGATTTCTTTTCGGGAGAGTTCACCGATCGTTTTGATCATTTGCCCCCCTTTGCCGATCAGAATTCCCTTTTGGGAATCTTTTTCAACATGGATGGTCGCCAAGATATGGGTGATTGGCGTTTCGGGCGTTGCCTCTTTGAATTCGTCGATGGTGATGGCAATCGCGTACGGAATTTCTTCTTTGGTGAGCTGAATGATCTGTTCGCGAATCAGTTCGGTCACCAGAAACCGTTCCGTCTGGTCGGTCGTCAGATCCTTCGGGTAGAGCGCAGGTCCCTCCGGCAGTTTGGCCACAATCTCCGGCAACAGTCGTTCCGTCCCATCCGCCTTGAGGGCGGAAACAGGAACATAGGCAACCGCCTCCGGAAATGTGTCCATGCTCTTTTGAAGCACCGGTAATAGTGAGTCCTTGGAAACGGTGTCAATCTTGTTGATCACCACGATAAAGGGACGGCCGGAATGCTGGATCATCCTGTAAATTTCTTCCTCCTCAACTCCTCGGGGTAAGAATGGCTCACGGATGAAAATAATCAGATCAGCCTCCGAGAGGGCCATTTTGGCCACCTGGATCATGTATTCATTGAGATCACGATGCGGTTTGTGGAGTCCCGGCGTGTCGAGAAAAACAAGCTGGGCCTCGGGAAGGTTCCGGATACCGATAATCCTATTTCGGGTCGTCTGGGGCTTGGCGGTGACGATAGCGATCTTCTCCCCCACCAGTGCGTTCAGGAGAGTTGACTTGCCGACGTTTGGTTTGCCGATCAGGGCAATGGTGCCACATTTAAAGGCCATTGTTCCCCACCTTTGGGTGAGTCACGCTAATACTTTCAGCCTCGAGCTGTTCGAGTGCCATATGGGCCGCCGACTGCTCCGCCTCTTTCTTGCTTTTGCCACTGCCAACACCGTAGAGTCTTTCTTGGATAAAAAGGTTCACCTCAAAGGTCTTGGAGTGGTCCGGACCATGTTCACGGAGCATCCGGTAACGAGGGATTTCCTTAAAAAGCGCTTGGGACTTTTCCTGAAGGAGCGTCTTGTAATCCTGATAAAGCACCGTTTCGGTACTGGTCGGTATTGAGTCGCGATAGTTTCGGCGAATAAAGGCGGCTGCTTTTTTGAAGCCACGATCTTTATAAATTGCGCCGAGGAGTGCCTCGTAGACATCGGCCAAGAGGGAACTTTTTTCTCGCCCCTTGGTCTGCTCCTCCCCTTTGCCCAAAAGGAGATACTCCCCTAGATGAAGGGAGCGGGACATATCTGCCAATTGTTTTTCATTCACAATCGCGGCGCGTAATTTGGAGAGATCCCCCTCGGCTACGAGAGGGAATTTTTCCATCAGGAGCTCACTCACCACCAGTTCAAGAACGGTGTCTCCCAAAAATTCGAGACGTTCGTTGTCTTCGGTCAATTCGAGATGGGCCTCATTGGCGTAAGATTTATGGGTTAAGGCATTCACCAGAAGGGCCCGACTCCGAAAAGAGTAGCCGAGTCGCTTCTCAAGTTCTTTTAATTTTTTCTTGTCGATGCGGGATTCCAAATTATTGCGCCTGTTCGATCCAGCCGCCTCCGAGAAGCTTTTCACCCTTGTAGAAGACAATCGCCTGACCGGGGGTGATCGCCCGTTGCGGCTCCAAAAATTCAATCTTCGCCTTGACCCCACCATCAGAAAGGGTCAACCGCGCCTTGGCTGGCAGATGACGGTAACGAACCTTCGCCTCAATTTCCATGTTGGCATCGATCCCCTCTCTCAAAAGGAACGTCACACCGGAGGCCAAAACAATCTGCTTCATCAAGTCTTCTTGAGAACCAAGAACCACATCACCTGTCTCCGGCCGGATTTCAGTGACATAGGTCCTTTCACCCAGGGCAACTTTCAAGCCGCGACGCTGACCGATGGTATAGGCATGGATCCCCTCGTGTGACGCAACGGCTTCGCCGTCCTTTGTTATAAAGTTTCCTTTCTTCTGTTCGTAGACCGGAAGCTGACTCTTCACAAAACCGGCGGTATCACGGTTCGGGATAAAACAAATGTCCTGGCTCTCAGGTTTTTCAGAAGTGATCAGGCCATTTTCGCGGGCGAGTTGGCGGACCTGATCTTTTGTGAGGTGGCCGATCGGAAAGAGGAGGTGTTGGAGCTGTTCCTGATTCATGTTAAAAAGAAAGTACGATTGGTCTTTGTCCGGATCGGTTGCCCTAAAGAGAGAGGCACTTCCTCCCTTGTCTGGAATCTTCTGAACGTAATGCCCGGTAG
>JAUSKE010000131.1 GCA_030649435.1 Deltaproteobacteria bacterium | reverse complement strand
CAAAGTGTGGGGCCCATGGCAGAAAAATTGCCTTTATCCACCCAAAATCGGCCGGCGGGATCCTGATCGAACTCTCTGAAAAGATTCTCTCTGAAGAAGACACGATCGAGGAAAAATAATGGGAGCGCGACTCCACCCCAAAACAGCTCTTTTCGCAGGAGAAAAGCCATTTCCGATTATCCCCTCCTGCGAACATTTTGCCGGTTCCGAAAAACTGATGGCGAAGGCGCTTGAGCTCCAGAACAGTAAAGGGGGTATTTTCGATATCACCCTCGACTGTGAAGATGGGGCCCCCGCTGGCATGGAAAAAGATCATGCCGAGATGATTGTCCGGATCGTCAATTCTGAATTGAACAAGCATAAGATGAGCGGCGCCCGAATTCACGATTACACCCACAAACATTGGCGGCAGGATGTCGACATTCTCGTCCCCGGGGCGGGGAACCACTTAGCCTACATGACGATCCCGAAACCAACTTCAGCGGCGCAGGTGCGAGAGATGATCGGTTATATTCAGACCGTTGCCAAGAAATCAGGGGTCAAAAGAGAGATCCCGATCCATGTCCTGATCGAAACGCATGGGGCCTTAAAAGAAGCGTTCGAAATCGCCGCCCTCCCCTGGATGCAAGTATTGGATTTTGGTCTAATGGATTTTGTCTCTGGCCACCATGGGGCAATTCCCGACAGTGCGATGAAATCCCCAGGACAGTTTGAGCATGCCCTCCTTGTCCGTGCTAAATCAACCGTCGTCGCCGCGGCCCTCGCGAATGGGATTGTCCCGGCCCACAACGTGACGCTCGACCTCAAAAATGTCGAGCAGACAAAGTCGGATGCCAAACGGGCAAGGTATGATTTTAGTTTTTTGCGGATGTGGTCAATCTACCCAACGCAGATTGAGGCGATCGTCGAGGCAATGATGCCGGACTACTCCCAAGTTCAAAAAGGGTGCGAGATCCTGCTCGCCGCCCAAGAAGCCTCCTGGGGGCCGATCCAGTTTGAAGGGAACCTTCACGATCGGGCCACTTACCGTTACTATTGGGAACTGGTCCAGACCGCCCACCTCTCCGGGCAAAAATTGCCTGAGAATGCGAAAGCCTTCTTTTCATGACGTTCGACTCCCACCAAGGGCTCACCGCCGTCCAAAAAATTATTTCCATCACCGGCCATCATCTGGCCCAGCACGAACCGTTGGGTGAAGCACCCTCACAAATCATCGTCTATGACTACGCCTGGATCGCCGCAGAATTGTACGCCGCGGAGCAACTGGCTACCTACGCTCAAAAAAACTCGGGTTCCCTTGAAACAGCTCTAGCCGGACTTTTTACCGCAGAGCTGATCGGGCACCTCTCCGAAAAAGTCAGTTACCATTTTCAGGCTTGGGGACTGGATGAAAAACAACTTCGGGAAACAATCTGGGAACCGTCACTCACCAAAAAGATAGAAGAGATTTTAAGCCCAAAGAATTATTCCCGTATCGCCAAACTTATCCACGAAAAGGGAAACGGCGGAACTTATGGTCTGAACAGCCAGCACGAGATGTTCCGCCAAACTTTTAAAAAATTCGCTGAAGAAAAAGTGATGCCAATCGCCGAAAAGGTCCATCGGCAGGATTTGCTGATCCCTCAAGAAATTATTGATGGGCTGAAAGAACTCGGCTGCTTCGGTCTTTCGATCCCCCAAAAGTATGGCGGTTTTCAGGATGACACCCAGACGGATAATACAGGGATGGTGGTGGTGACCGAGGAATTATCACGCGGTTCATTGGGCATCGCTGGAAGTTTGATCACCCGGCCTGAAATCCTTTCCAAGGCGCTCCTCAAAGGGGGGACGGAGGAACAAAAACAAAAATGGCTTCCACTCTTGGCCTCCGGCGAAAAAATGGCGGCAGTGGCTGTGACCGAACCCGATTTTGGAAGCGATGTCGCCGGCATTAAGGTCACTGCCACCCGAAAAGATCAGAACGGCAAGAAAGGTTGGGTTATCAACGGTGTCAAGACCTGGTGTACCTTTGCCGGTTACGCCGATAGCTTGATGGTCCTCTGCCGAACGGATCCAGATAAAAAGTTGAAGCACAAAGGTCTCTCCCTCTTCATCGCCGAGAAACCACGGTTCGACGGGCACTCCTTCAGTCACGATCAACCCAATGGTGGCGGCCATGTTGAAGGCAAAGCGATTGCAACGATCGGTTATCGTGGGATGCACTCTTATGAAGTTTCGTTTCAAGACTATTGGGTCCCTGAGGAAAACCTGATCGGTGGTGAAACCGGTTTGGGAAACGGTTTTTACCTCCAGATGGAAGGATTTTCAGGCGGCCGGCTCCAAACTGCTGCCCGCGCCTTGGGTGTCATGCAGGCGGCGTTCGAAAAAGCGCTGCAGTACGCGAACGAACGAAAAGTTTTCGGCAAAGCAATCTTTGATTACCCAATAAACCAAGCGAAGCTTGCCCGGATGGCGGCCCTGATCCAGGCAGCCAGGCAGGCGACCTACCACACCTCTCGCCTAATGGATGAGGGGAAGGGTGATTCACCCAAGGGTCAGATGGAAGCGTCACTGGTTAAATTCTACACCTCCAAGATTTCTGAATGGGTCACACGCGAGGCGTTGCAGATTCATGGCGGTTATGGTTATGCTGAAGAATATGCCGTCAGCCGTTATTTTCTCGATGCCCGGGTCTTTTCAATCTTTGAAGGGGCCGAGGAGGTTTTGGCCTTAAAGGTGATCGCCCCGGCGTTGTTGAAACAATACCTATGAAACCACTCTCCAAAGAAATTCCTGTGCAACTCGACAAGGCCCACACTCCCCAGTACGGCCGGGTGCTGGAGGACTTGACTGTCGGGGATGTTTACTGCCATCCCCGGGGGATCACCATCGACCGGGCATTCGCCATTGAGTTTGCTACAACCTTTATGGAGGCAAACCCGCTCTACCTGAACAGTGAGTTCGCCAAGGCGCACCGCTTCAAAGACCTGCTCGTCTCACCAATGATGGTTTTAAACCTGACCATTTCGATGGGTGTTCAGAACGATTCCGAAAAGGCACAGGCCAATCTGGGGTACTATGATGTCGCATTCCCGATCGCTCTCTACCCTGGCGACACACTCCGCGGACTCACCAAGGTGATTGAAAAGAGGGAGCGCGGGGACAAACCGGGGATTGTCACGATCCGAACCGTCGCGCTCAACCAGAAGAACGAGGTGGTCTGCCAATACAACCGGAAGATCATGGTGGCGCCCGGTGGTAAAAAGAGTGCACCAACAACAGTGATGGGGGAAAAATTTCCTGAAATAAAATCAGATTTGAAATTGCCGTCGCTCAAATCGTACCCACACGATCTCACCGGCACCCGAACTTATTTCGAAGACTTTCAGGTTGGGGAAATTATCGTCCACCCCAACGGCCGGACGATTACAGATGAGCATATCCCCTGGACTTATCGCCTTCTCAATACCCACCCACTTCACTATGACTGTCTCTACACAGGGCTTAGACCTGGTTCAAAACAGCCGCAAAGCGGCGTTGAGGGGGAGGCTCTGCGGGCTTTGCCCGTGGAGGGGGCGACGCGAGCCCCTAAAAAAAACCAGCCGGTTGTCTATGGCGGACTCGTGTTTGCTTGGCTCTGCGGACTCGCCTCGCGCGACGTCAGCGAAAATGCCCTGTGGGATTTGGGTTACACCGAAGGGTATCACACCCAGCCAGCCTATTCCGGTGATACCGTCTATGCTATCAGCCGCGTGCTCGCCAAAGATAATGGAGGGGAAGTCCAGTTCCAACTCATCGGCATCAAAAACGTAAGCGGCAAAGAAGCACTGCAAAAGTACGGGGCTGATCTCTTTCTGAAGGAAAATGACAAAAAGGATTTGGGGAAGGAAAAGATTCCCGAAAAAATATTTGAAATCGAACGGCGGGTGTTGATCAAAAAACGACCGGTCTAAATGACAAATCCCAAAGAGAACCCTTGGCTGATGCGGACCTATTCGGGGCACACCTCGGCCCGCGAATCGAATAAACTTTATAAAAAGAACCTCTCCAAAGGGCAAACCGGTCTATCAGTCGCCTTCGACCTCCCAACACAGACTGGTTACGACTCGGACCACCCGCTCGCCCGTGGTGAGGTCGGCAAGGTCGGTGTACCGATCGCCCATCGTGGCGACATGGAAACCCTCTTCGACGGGATCCCGTTGGGTTCGATGAACACCTCAATGACGATCAACGCCACTGCCCTCTGGCTACTCTCCCTTTACGTCACCGTCGCCGAAAAACAAAAAGTTCCTCAAAAAGAATTACAAGGGACCACGCAAAACGATCTCCTCAAAGAAGTCCTCTCCCGTGGGACCTATATTTTTCCGCCCGAACCGTCGCTCCGGTTGACCCGCGACATGATCACCTACTGTTTTCGAAAAATCCCGCGCTGGAACCCGATCAATATCTGTCCCTATCACCTGCAAGAAGCTGGCGCGACGCCGGTGCAGGAAATCGCCTTCTCTCTCGCCAATGCGATCACGATTTTGGATGACCTAAAAAAGAGTGGGGAGTTTTCTGCCGATGAATTTCCCAAGGTCGTCGGCAGGATCTCCTTTTTCGTCAACTCCGGGATCCGTTTTGTTGAAGAACTTTGTAAGATGAAGGCGTTCGTTCGCCTCTGGGAGCAGCTGGCGCTGCAGCGTTATGGGGTTACCGATCCCAAATATCGAACCTTCCGTTATGGTGTTCAAGTGAATTCGTTGGGACTCACCGAGGCGCAAGCTGAAAACAACGTGCCCCGGATTATTTATGAGATGCTCGCCGTTACCCTTTCGAAAGAGGCCCGCGCCCGTGCGATCCAGCTCCCCTGCTGGAACGAGGCGATCGGCCTCCCCCGCCCGTGGGACCAGCAGTGGTCGCTCCGCCTGCAACAGATCCTCGCCTACGAAACAGATCTTTTAGAATACGACGACCTCTTCAACGGCTCGCACGTCATCGATCAAAAAGTGGAAGAATTGATGAGCGCCGCCACGCAGGAATTAAAAAAGATCGAGGATCAGGGGGGCGCCCTGAAAGCGATCCCTTACATGAAACAATCGCTTGTCGCCTCCAATGCGGCGCGTGTTCGGTCGATCGAGTCGGGGGATAAAACAGTGATCGGGGTGAACCGATTCATCGAGAGCGAACCGTCTCCCCTCCTCTCCACCTTTGATGGCGGATTTCTCAAAGTCAACCCGAAGGCCGAAGCGGAACAGATTAGGCGACTTGAACTTTTCAGAAAAAAACGGAGCGAAAAAGAGGTTCGTAGAAGTCTCGACCGTCTCCTCGCCGCCGCTGAGAAATCTGAAAATCTGGTCCCGATTTCCATCGAAGCGGCCCGCGCCGGTGTCACCACTGGTGAATGGGCCTTTGCTCTCCGACAAATTTTTGGGGAGTACCGCGCTCCTACAGGGCTAAGTGGTGGTGTCGCCTCCGGGACAGAATTGACCTCGCTCAAAGAACTCCGCCAGCTTGTTAAAAAGGTTTCCAGAAAAATGGGCGGCCCATTAAGGATCCTCATCGGCAAACCAGGTCTGGACGGCCATTCCAACGGCGCTGAGCAGATCGCCCTCCGGGCCCGCGACGCCGGGATGGAAGTTGTCTACCAAGGGATTCGATTGACGCCGGAACAGATTGTTTCTTGCGCCCGCGACGAAGGGGTCCACCTCATCGGCCTTTCGATCCTCTCCGGTTCCCACCTCTCGATCGTTCCAGAAATCATGAAGCGTCTCAAAAAAGCTGGACTGAAAACTCCGGTCGTCGTTGGTGGGATTATTCCTGAGTTGGATCGATCAAAACTCTTGAAGAGTGGCGTCAAGCGGGTCTATACCCCCAAAAATTTTGAACTGAACCGGATCTTGAGCGACATGGTTCAGTTGTTAAAAGGAGAATCAAAAAGATGACTAAAGAAATTTATGCCATCGGCGAAGTCCCACCGTTGGGGGTTGTCCCCAAAAAAATGTGGGCCCAGGTGATCCGCCAAAGCCGATTTGGGGAACCAAAAGAAGCTTTCAAAATGGAAGAGATGCCGGTTCCTTCTATCGGTCCGGATGAAGTCCTCGTTCAGGTGATGGCCGCCGGTATTAATTACAACAATGTCTGGGCCGCGATGGGCTTGCCTGTCGATGTTGTCCGTCTCCATGAAAAAAAAGAGGCCGAAGAACATTTTCATATCGGTGGCAGCGACGCCTCGGGGATTGTCTGGGCAATCGGCAAAGAAGTAAAAAATGTGAAGGTTGGTGATGAGGTCGTTGTTCATTGTGGTTGGTGGGATAAAAACGACCCGTGGGTCAAGGCGGGAAAAGACCCGATGCTTAGCCCAAGCCAGTTGATCTGGGGGTATGAAACCAACTGGGGGAGTTTTGCCCAATTCACAAAGGTGCAGGACCATCAATGCCTCCCGAAGCCGAAACACCTCAGTTGGGAGGAGGCCGCCTGTTACATGCTGGTCGGGGCGACCGCTTACCGGATGCTCCATGGTTGGCCGGAACATACCGTTCAAAAAGGGGATGTGGTGTTGGTCTGGGGCGCCTCGGGTGGTTTGGGTTCGATGGCGATCCAGATTGTGAAGGCGGCGGGTGGTGTGCCGGTCGCTGTCGTCTCCGATGACGAGAAAATTGACTACTGCCTGAAGCTCGGGGCCAAAGGGGTCTTGAACCGAACGAAGTTTCACCACTGGGGGATGCTCCCCCACTGGAAAGATGCAGAGCATTATTCCCAGTGGTTCGAAGGGGTCCGTTCTTTTGGCAAGGCGATCTGGGATGTTGTCGGCGAGAAAAAGAACCCGCGAATTGTTTTTGAACACCCG
>JAUSKE010000121.1 GCA_030649435.1 Deltaproteobacteria bacterium | reverse complement strand
CTTCATACCGATCTCAAAAGAGAAGACACTATCTTCTTTTTCACCACCTGCGGCTGGATGATGTGGAACTGGCTCGTCAGCTCCCTCGCCGTCGGAGCAACCGTTGTTCTCTATGATGGGAGCCCCTCTTTTCCTGATTTTGAAACCCTTTGGAAGATGGCTGACGAGGAGAAGATCACTATTTTTGGAACAAGTCCCAAGTTTTTGACCGCCTGCCAACAAGCCGGGATCACACCTGGAAAAAGTCAGGGTGAGGTCACCTCGCCCCTACAAAATCTTAAAACAATCCTCTCCACTGGTTCCCCTCTTTCTATCGAAAATTTTGAATGGGTTTATCAGAATATCAAAAAGGATCTGCTTCTGGCCTCCATCTCAGGCGGCACCGACATCATCTCTTGCTTCATGCTGGGAAATCCGCTCCTCCCTGTTACTGCCGGTGAAATACAATGCAAGGGGTTGGGGATGAAGGTCGAGGCGTGGGATAAAAATGGTAAAAGTGTCGTTGGCCAAAAGGGAGAGCTGGTCTGCACCGCCCCCTTTCCATCGATGCCGGTATTTTTTTGGAATGACCCTGATCAAAAAAAATACAGGGCGGCCTACTTTGAAAAGTTCCCCGGTATTTGGCACCATGGGGATTTTGTTGAAATCACCTCTCACGAGGGGATCATCGTCTACGGTCGATCGGACGCAACGTTGAATCCCGGTGGTGTCCGGATCGGAACGGCCGAGATCTATCGCCAGATTGAAACGATTCCTGAGATTACTGATAGCCTCGTCGTTGGGCAACAATGGGAGAATGACGTGCGGATCATCCTCTTTGTTGTGCCAGCGAAAGGGATAATGTTGGATGAGGTATTAATCCAGAAGATCAAAAAGACAATTCGTGAAGGAACAAGCCCGCGGCATCTCCCGGCCAAGATTATCTCTGTGACTGCGGTGCCTTATACAATTAGCGGGAAAAAAGTGGAGCTCGCGGTCACCCGATTGATCCACAATGAACCGGTCACCAATACCGAGGCGTTGGCGAATCCCGAGGTCCTCGAGCAATACCGAAACCGATCCGAATTAACCTTGGCCTAGAGAGGAGTGAATGTCGTCACGAGAAAACTCTGGTCCCCCATCACTACCGTTATGGTAAAAGTACGCCCGCGTAAGTTACTGTTAAATTGAATTTCGTTGAAGACAGCATGACTATTCCCTCCAATCAATTCATCAATAACATCCAGAATCGTCTCCGATAGCTGTGGTGAACTGTATAGATTATTCGTGTTCTCCACTTTAATCTTGGTAGTCCCCTCACTCGGCTGGGCCCCACTCCACTCGAGAATAACCTTGTCCAAAATAATTTGGTCCAACTGCCCACATTCTTTTTCCAGAGTGAGATGTTGGATGATATTCGAACCATTTTTCCAGTTGGCATCCTCAGTCTCTAATTCAGCACAATTGGCCTGTGTCACAATCTGCATCGTTTGTTGACTGACACGATTACCAACAGTGCCGGTGATTGTGAGAAGATTGTTTGACTGACTAATCGTAAACTGACCGCTACCAACGGTTAATCCGGGACTTGCCACAACGGAACTCTGTCCACTCCCCACCTTCTTCAACGCATATTCGAAACCGGCCTGTGCCACATAGAAGGCTTGATGGTACTGAACCAGATTCTGCACCAAGTTGGCATTAAAAGTGAGGGAATAGTTGATCACTAGTGCGAATAGGCTCAGAAGTGCGAGGGTTACTGCAGCACCGACAATAGAGACTCCATGGTTATTGAAAACTCGCATAGCTAAAATTCCTCGGGAAAACCTCTGATCGTAAAATCAAGGGATCCCCCTGGTTGTTGTTGGGTGACACCGTTATCTGGATGCTGATCCGCCTCACCTTTGGCAACGATTGAGTCACATTCCCATTTTTATCCAGATAACCAAAATTGAGACTGGCAATTCCCGAAGCCAAAAGGTCGTTGCCACGACTCAAGGTTGTTCCATTAAGAGAAAAATTGGTAACAACTCCGACCGAATCCCTGAAGGTGATTTGGGTACTGCTCAAGGGACCTTGAAGGCTCAGGATCCCCAAGAGACGAATTTCACGGATCATCCGATCCATGACCAGCCCCGCCCTTTCCAGCGTGTCCTGCCGTGAGGTCACGAGGCTATAGGCGGTCAAGGACCTGATCATCAGTTCAGCGGTGACGGTAAAAATAATCGCCATGACAACGATCACCAAGACCGTTTCTACAAGACTAAACCCTTTCTGCAAATGTCGCTTCATAGAGGCACCCAATCCGTTACGATCGTTTGTAACTGAATCGCCTGACCAGAACCGGTAACGCTCACCTGGATCTGTTTATAGCCAACATCATTCGCGGAAGGGATAAAACTGTTACCCGAAAGGGCGACACGACTGATGATTGTTATTCGATTGAAATTAACAAAACCGACCACGGGGTTTTCATTCGTCGTCCCAACGTTAATCGAATTATAACCGCTGAGTTCACGCTGGGCGATCAGTTGCTCCAGCTTTTCACTCGCCAGATAGACAGCTCGCGTACTCTGATCTGTTTGGAGTGAGGTCGTAAAAACGTTGGAGGTCACCGTCATCAGCCCGACGAGACCAAATCCGATCACCACAGTCACAAGGATCGCCTCGATGAATGAAAAACCACTTTCTTGGAAAGGACCATTCCGCATGGAACTCCTTTCTAGGGAAGATTTACCGCTCCTGTGTTCGAGGAGACCTGAACCACCTGACTCACCCCCCCGCTGATGAGGGTGAGGCTACCACCACCGCCAATCACAGGGCGCCCGACCGGATCAAACTCCACCTGAAAAGGGGCCTGGATAGAGACATTCCTAAACCGAGCCGGAAGATCCTCCTGATATGAGCCATTGGTGAGCGGGTCTGTGGCTACATTACCGACAGACCCCTGATAGATGGAATAGGTCCCATTGGAAGAAAAGTTGACGCCATAATTTAAATTGCCAGTCATGGCGAACTGCTGGGCCCTTCGGATATCCATCCTCACCTTCAGAGAGGCTGCTTGAAGGCCATGATTGGATGAGAGAGATGGGATCTCAACAACAACGGCTAAAAATGAAACTAGAAAGAGTACGAGGACCAACTCGATAAGGGTAAAACCTCTCATTTTTGAAATGAACGAGGTCATACCCTTATCCCCCCCTTCTAGACGAACCAATCAAGGGGTCTATTAAAAGGCCCCTGTTGCCGGGACGTAGGTGTAGGTTGATGCCGCACCCCCACCTGTTGGGGTAAAGGTGTAGGCAAGACCAGCCTTCGACCACCGACCTTCTTCAACTGGCGTCTGCAACACACCTGTAAAACACTGGTTGGCAGCGCCACAAGCGCCATTTGCTGCGCCATCGAGTACTGCCGGTGGGGTTCCTGCTCCACCTTGAGCCACATTGAGGGCTCGCTGATTGGCGATGCCGGTCCTCACACCACCCACAACACCGTCTCTGGCAGAGGTCTCTGCATTCCCCACGATATTAATGAACGAGGGGAGCGCGGCGACCGCCAAGATACCCAGAATGGCGATGACCAAGACTAACTCGATCAACGTAAAACCGCCTTCGGCTTTGCGTATCGAGTGCAGTTTATTGTTCATAAACACCTCCTTTGTTATCAATATGATATTATAAGAGGGTGTTTATTTAATGTCAAATTTATTAAATCTCTAAATTTAATGAGGAAGAACCGCCTGAGAGAGGTTCCAGATAGGGAGAAACGTGGCTAAGGCTAAAAAGGCAACCGCCCCGAAGATAAAGAGGAGCAAGATTGGCTCCAAAAGAGTTGTTAAATTCTTGATAGTATATGCTATTTCGCTATCATAGTGGCTGGCGAGGGCCTCCATCATCTCGTCCAAGGCCCCCGCTTTTTCTCCAACCGCTGTCATCTCGACAAAGATGGTCGGAAAATAGACCGCTCTCCTCATCGCCTGAGAGAGGGTCTTCCCAATGGCAATCTCACTTTTAAAATTTAAAACTTCTTGTGAAAACAGCCTGTTATCGATCGTCCCAGCGACAATCTCAAGAGACTTTGTCACTGGAAGACCGCTCCGGTAGAGAGCAGCAAAAATATGGCCAAACCGGGCCTGAGCAATCTTTTGGTGGAGGGGACCAAAAACTGGGAGTTTCAGCTCAAGCCGGTCAAAGAAAATTCTTCCCCTCCAGCTTCGCTTGTAACGATCAAGGATGAAATACCCACAGCCACAAAGCAAAAGGGTCACAAACCAGTAATGCGTGATGAACTGGCTAAAATAAATCAGCAACTGGGTTACAAACGGCAACTCCGCTTTGTAGGTGGCGTAAAATGCAGCAAATTTTGGGGTTACGAAAAGAGTTAAAACGATCACGGCACCGATCAAGGCCATCATCACAATCTTGGGGTACAAGAGGGCCGATTTGACCCCGGACTTGATCTCATTTTCCTTGGCCAACAATTGGGAAAGGTCTGCCAAGACCTTGTCCAAAAGACCAGCCTCCTCACCAGCCAGCACCATGTTCACATAAACATCACTAAACACCTTTGGGTGTTTGGACAACGCCGTCGAAAGGGAGGTCCCGGATTCAATATCAGTTCTCACTTGTGAGAGAGTGGCTTGAAGTTTTTTATTTTGAGTCTGGGAGACCAGAATGCCGAAAATCTCCTGCATCCCCATCCCTACCTTAACAAGGGTCGTGAATTGACGGGTCAGAACGATTAAATCTTCAAGCCTGACCTTCCAAAACCAATCTCTCCATTGTGGCCACTCCATCGCCACAAGCCTTTTTTTAGTGACCTGAATCGGGATCAACCCCTGGGAGGACAACTTTTCCTCAACCTCCTCACGGCTCCCGGCCTCGGCCTGCCCCAGGATCAAAAGCCCATGGGCATCTCTCGCACGATAACTAAAAGCACTCACCAAACCTCCTCAGTCACCCGTAACACCTCATCAAGAGTTGTCATGCCAGCGTTGACCTTTTCGAAACCGTCTTCCCGGATATCTTTGATTCCCATTTTCCGAAATTGGTCGCGAATCTCTGAGTCCGAGGCCTTGCGGTAAATCAACTCTCGAACCACTTCATTCACCGGTGCGAGCTCAAAAATACCGATCCGTCCCTGGTATCCTGTCATTCGACAGTTTTTGCACCCCTTGCCACGAAACATATTTTTAACAAATTTTTGCCAAGGCCCGAAACGAGACTTATCAAGAGCCACCTCTTCCTTACAGTGAGGGCAGATCTTTCGAACCAATCGTTGATTCAGGACACCCACAAGGGCTGTTGAAAGTAGGAACGACTCCACCCCCAAGTCGAGGAGACGTGACATGACGCCAGCTGCCGTATTCGTATGCAGGGTCGAGAGCACCATATGACCGGTCATTGCGGCGCGCACGGCAATATCGGCGGTCTCAGCATCACGAATCTCACCAACCATCACCACATTTGGGTCTTGGCGCAAGATCGCTCGAAGGGCCGTAGCACACGTGACCCCCGCCTTTGGATTCATCTGGGCCTGATTGATGCCAGGGAGTTCACTCTCGACAGGGTCTTCGATAGAAACAATATTTTTGTCGGCGGAATTAA
>JAUSKE010000112.1 GCA_030649435.1 Deltaproteobacteria bacterium | reverse complement strand
TTATTTCGAATGGGGTGGGAATTTCAAAAATCTGGAGAAGGCCAAGGGACGGCTTCTTATCCTGATGCCACTCATCCTCCTTCTGGTTCTGGTGATGATCTATGTTGTCTTTAGGAATCTTTTTCAAACCCTGCTGATTTTCAGCGGGGTCCCCTTGGCGATGGTGGGAGGTGTCGTGGCACTCTTGATCGCCGGTCTCCCATTTAGCATTTCTGCGGGCGTTGGTTTCATCGCCCTCTCCGGAATCGCCATCTTGAACGGAGTGGTGCTCATCAGCACTATCAATCTTCTCCGCCAAGAAACGGGGCATTCCGGGGTCACCCTTGTTTTTCAAGGGTGCCTGATGCGCCTCAGACCTGTGCTGATGACGGCCCTGGTCGAGATCTTCGGATTCCTGCCGATGATGTTTTCCACAGGACTTGGAGCCGAGGTTCAGCGCCCTCTGGCCACGGTTGTGATCGGCGGCGTTTTTTCTTCCACCCTGTTGACACTCGTCGTCCTGCCGCTGGTTTATTTGATGTTTGAAAACAGGTCCGGTGCAAAAGTGGAAGATAAGGATGATTTCCAGAAAGGGGTGTGCTAAAGGCTGACTCGATGGAGATGCTCTGGATTGTCTTTATTATCCTTTTTTCCGCCGTTTTGGGGAGTTTTTTGAACGTCTGCATTTATCGGATCCCACGGGGGCAGTCGATCGTTCTCCCCCGTTCCCATTGTCCCAACTGCGGGCGGTTCCTTCGGTGGTTCCATAATGTCCCGGTGGTGTCGTTCCTCCTTTTAAAAGGAAAATGTTCTTTTTGCCACCGTCCGATCTCCTGGCGATACCTGCTGGTCGAACTGATCACTGTTGGTTTCGCCCTCCTGACCTTTTATCGATTTGGTCCAACCGCCGCTTTTTTTCTCTATTTCTTTTTTTTGGTCGCCCCATTGATCGTGATCTCATTCATCGATCTGGAGCATCGGATTATTCCGGACTGGATTTCGCTGCCCGGCATCGTTTTGGGTTTTTTAGTACGGTTGGCTCTTTCGAACGGCCAGTATCTCTTGAGTTTGAGGGAGTCGCTTTTGGGGGTCGCCATTGGTGGTGGCTTTCTCTTTTTTGTCGCCTTCCTCTACGAAAAACTGCGGAGGCAGGAGGGATTAGGGGGAGGGGATATCAAACTGGCAGCGTTTTTGGGGGCTTTTCTCGGGTGGCAGAATATTCTCTTCGTTTTACCGATCGCCTCGCTTGCCGGTTTTGTTGTGGCGCTCGTTCTAGTCATTTTTTACCGGAAAGGGATGAAATACCCGATCCCTTACGGCCCTTTCCTCTCACTCGCCGGGCTTCTCCAGCTCTATTATGGTAACGAGCTGATCCGGTGGTACCTCCATGTCGTCCTCAGGCACCTCTAATTTAAGCATTATTTAAGTATAATTATAATATAATAATGCTGTAATTAATATAATATAATAATTATTAATTTAATTACAGTACCAATAGGTCAACATTTTTCTATTTTTTTGTGTACTTTGTGCTGTTTTTCGGTTACGCTGTATGAATATTGTAACCAGCCCCAACGGGGCGTAGAGGGGGAGGCTTCATCTGGCTCTGCCAGTGGAGGGGGCGACGCGAGCCCCTTTAAAATAATATGGGACCAATCAATCACGTTCGTAACCTTCGGGAAGCTCAGTTGATGAGCAAGGCGGAGTTGGCCCGCAAGGCGGGGATCTCTGCCTTGACGATCGACCGTGTCGAAAAGGGGATGGATTGCCGGATGGACACGAAGCGCAAGATTATTCTCGCCCTCGGTTTTAAACTGACCGACAAAGATAAAGTCTTTTCAAACGATTAGCTTTTAATATAGCTTTCTAGAGAATGCCGCTCCGTTTCCTGACAGCTGGTGAATCCCACGGGCAGGCCCTGATTGTCATCGTCGAAGGGATGCCCTCCGGTCTTCCAATCAAAGAAGAAGAGATTAACCATCAACTCGCCCGTCGCCAAATGGGGTACGGTCGTGGTGGACGGATGAAGATCGAACAAGATCGGGCCGAGATTCTTTCCGGTGTTCGTGCCGGCAAAACCTTAGGCTCTCCGATCGCCCTCAAGATCAACAACAAGGATTGGGATAACTGGCAGAAAGTCATGTCCAGCAAAGCTGGATCCGCCTCCGGCGGTGATGTCGCGCAGGATGATAGCGGACAATCTAAGGTAGTCCACCACCCGCGTCCCGGCCATGCCGACCTCCCCGGTGGGATGAAGTATGACCACCACGACCTTCGGAACATTCTGGAGAGGGCCTCGGCCCGTGAAACCGCCGGTCGTGTTGCTGCCGGGGCGATTGCCCGAAAACTGCTCAGCGAGTTTGAGATCGAGATCGTCGGACACCTAGTCGATCTGGGGGGGGTTCAGTCGACGACTGATCTCGCTCCGAAAAAAATTGCCGAAAAGGCAGAAGCGAGTCCACTCCGAACGGTTGATTCGAAGGCAGAAGAACGGATGATCGCTAAGATCGACGAGGCGAAGAAGAATGGCGACTCGCTCGGGGGGATTTTTGAAATCATCGTGACCGGTCTGCCGGTTGGTCTTGGGAGTCATGTCCAGTGGGATCGAAAACTGGATGGGGAACTGGCGCGGGCGGTGATGAGCATCCAGGCGATCAAGGGGGTCGAGATCGGCATGGGGTTCGCCTCGGCCGCTCATTTTGGCTCCGAGGTTCACGACGAAATTTTCTATCAGGCGAAGGAAAAACGGTTTTACCGGAAGACGAACAATGCTGGTGGTCTCGAAGGGGGAATGACGAACGGCGAAAATCTGGTCCTTCGTGCCGTCATGAAACCGCTCTCGACCCTCTACCGGCCGCTCCAGTCGGTCAACATCATGACGAAGGAGCCGTACCAGGCGACAGTTGAGCGGACCGACATTACGGCGGTGCCAGCCGCCTCGGTAATCGGCGAAAATGTGGTCGCCTTCACACTTGCGCAGGCGTTTCTCGAAAAGTTTGGTAGCGATTCCTTAAAAGAACTCCGGCGGAACTTTGAAGGCTTCTTAAAACAATGCCGGGAGTTTTGAATGGCGGCGAAAAAGTTTCCTTCTAGGGTTCTCCTGACCGGGTTCATGGGAACCGGCAAAACAGCGGTGGGGGAGGCGCTTGCTAAACGGCTGGGTGAATCACCCTTGGGTTATTCATTCATCGATCTGGATCAAAACATTGTTAAGTCCTGCGGGCTGACGGTCTCTGAAATTTTTGCAAAAAAGGGAGAGGCTTTTTTCAGGCAGGAGGAGAAACGCCAACTGCAAGAGGCGTTAAAGACGGAATCGGTCGTTATTGCAACCGGAGGCGGGGCGGTGATCGATCCAGAGAATCGTCGCCTGATGAAACGAGAGTCAGTTGTTGTCCTTTTGACCGCCGAGCCGGAGGTGATCCTCGAAAGGATCGGTCATCTCAAAGGGAGGCCGCTTTTAGAGGGGGAGAACAAGTTGGCGACGATCCAAAAACTTTTGGCTGAGAGAGAAGCCTTTTATGGCGATGCCACGATGACGGTCGATACGAGTCGCAACACCATTGAGGAGACGGTCCAGGAACTGCTCTGCCAGTTGGCGGGTCGTTGATGGTTCGACCCTACGCAGGAACCTAGGGCAGGCAGGCTCACCATGTCCGTGTATAAAACAATGGACACCCTGAGCTTGTCGAAGGGTCAATTTATGAAAGAGATTGTTATCAATCTTGGATCAAGGAGTTATCCGGTTTTTATCGGGAAGGATCTCTTTTCCCCATTACCGAGAAAGGCGAAAAAAATTCTCGCGGCGGCGAGTCGTGTCGTTTTAGTGACCCACCCCCAGCTCGCCCGGTTGTACGGCCGAAAACTCAAGTTTGGTGGGCAGAAGGTGGAGACCTTGCTGGTTTCGTCAGGAGAGCGGACGAAGTCTCTCGAGACAGTTCAAAAAATTTACAAGGCCCTTTTGAAGATGAAG
>JAUSKE010000111.1 GCA_030649435.1 Deltaproteobacteria bacterium | reverse complement strand
TCGTGGGCGCGGTGGATCGGGTTACGGGTCTGAAAGGCGACGATTCGGCGCCACTTTTTGTCTTCGAAGATTTTACGCAAGGAGGCCGGGTCTTTGCGGTAATCAAGAAAATCGGTATAGCCAACCCGATTGAACATTTCGATTTTGCCGGCCAGGTAAATCTCCCCCTGTTTTTTTAGGGCGGCCACACCGGGGTGGGCCTCCTCGGTTGTTTTGTAGACCTCTTTAGCCTCCAGTTCTTTTTTGGCCAGATACTTTTGTTCGAGCAAGAGAAGGGCGAGCGGGCCTTCCGCCTCGTCCAAGAGCAGGATCGGTTTATCGAGCGGGTATTTCGCTGCCTCCTCCTTAGTGACGGAGAGGGTGATTGGGATGGTCCACGGTAAACCGTTGGCCAATCGCATCTTGTTGACGACCGAAAGATAATCCTCCTCCCCCATAAACCCTTCGAGGGGGGAGAGGGCCCCGCAGGCGATCATATCGAGGTCACTTTTTTCGCGTGGCGAAAGTTTCTTTTTTGGCAGAGAGGCGACGAGACGAAGACGATCCTCCCGTTCACGACTAGTCAGGACCCTATTGACCAGCTTGCCTCCGTGGGGCAGGATTTGGAATGTCATCGACCAGTGACCCCAACACCACCCGCAATTGCTGGAACGATCGAGAGTTCGTCTCCTTCTTTGATCGGAGTCGTCTCTCCCTTCAAAAAGCGGATATCCTCATTGTTGACGTAAAAATTAATAAATCGTCGGAGAGCCCCTTTCTCGTCGTAGAGTCTCCCTTTGATGCCGGGAAACTGTTTTTCAAGATCGGCCAAGACTTCATTAACAGTGACCCCTTTGGCGTCAATCTCTCCTTGGTTGCCGGTTAATTTCTGAAGCGGTGTTGGGATTCTGACTTTAATAGCCATGAAAAGCCTCCTTGGGTGAATCACCCTTATAGAAAAGATTTCTTTTGATCGTTCCAGCGGTACTCTTTCATCTCTTTAAACTTTCCATCCCGAACGGAGACGACGATGTAGGTGACGCCGGGGTACATTGGCTCCCCCCACGGGGCGGCGACCAAACTATCCTCTTCTGAAAAATAGGCATCGTGATCCGTGTGTGAATGCATGATCCCTTTGACTTCTAACCCCTGTGCGGCAGCAGCGTCAAAGATTTTTTGCTGCTCTTGGGGGTCGATCAGGTAGGCCTCTTTTGCGGTGCGGGGGTAAGTTTCTGGATGTCGGGCATGCATTTCATCATAAATATTGGCGCATTTTCTGAACTCCAAAAACTCCTCTCCCCGGCCGAGGAGGATCGCGCAAGTTTCATTCGGGTAGCCGCGCTCGGCCTGATCAATGATCTGTTGCAGGATGGAGGGAGGGATCTTCATGAGTGGCCCAAATACCGGCTGCCATGGTCCGGAAAGAGGGCGACGATCAATCCTTCTTTTAAAGTTTCAGCAATCTTCAAGGCGGCCAACATCGCGGCACCGGAGGAATGCCCAACGACAAGTCCTTCTTCGCGGGCCAATCGCTGGCAGATTTCGTAGGCTGGTTCTGTCGCCATCTGGAATTTGTCATCCAGTTCTTTTTCTTTGTAGATGCCGGGGACGATGGCGCTCGCCATATGTTTTAACCCTTCCAGGCCGTGGAGTGGGTCGTTTGGTTCGACCGCAATGATCTGGATTTTTTTATTAAAAGTTTTGAGCCGACGTCCCGTCCCCATGATTGTTCCGCTGGTGCCGATCCCGGCGACGAAGTGAGTGATCTGGCCTTTTGTCTCTTCCCAGATTTCAACGCCAGTAGAATCGTAATGGGCCTGGGGGTTCATCGGGTTGTTGTACTGATCCGGAAAAAAGTAATCTTTTTTATTTTCTGCGATCTTCTTAACGAGGCGGATCGCCCCGTCGGAGCCTTCCATCGGCGAGGAGTAGGTGATCTTGGCGCCGCAGGCGAGGATCATCTCTTTTCTCTGCAGGCTCACATTCTCCGGCATCACCAGTTCAACCTTGTACCCCAAGGCGGCACCGATCCAGGCATAGGCGATACCGGTATTTCCAGAGGTGGCATCCAAAATAGTTTTGTCTTTGGTGAGCTGGCCGGAGCGGATCCCTTCCTGGACCATCCGTGCCGCTGGCCGGTCTTTTACAGAACCACCGGGGTTAAAATATTCAAGTTTAGCGTAAATTTTAACCTGACCCGAATGGAGTGCCTTGATCTCCTGCCCGATATGTCGGATCGGCACCAGTGGGGTTTTGCCGACAGCTTCAAGGAGTGATTCGATCTTCATCAGGATTCGACGATACTCATCTCAATCGGTTCAACCTTTAATCCCCGTTTTTTAAAAAACTTGAACGCCTCGATGATCTTTTCTTCAGGCCCTTCCATTTCGACCGCCATGAGTCCGATTTGTTCAGAGACGGAGGCGGAGCGGATATTGAAACGAACCTTGTAACGGTCATACATGTCGCAGATGATCGCCTCTTTGGTCTGGGCCGACGGGAAGGTCAGGTAAACCTTGCGACGGACTGTTTTTGTTTTTTTCATGATTCCCCCTTAGAGTTTTTTAAAAAGCTGCTCAAATTCATCGATCGTTGGGCCGATCACGGTCGGTTTGCCGACTTTTCCTTGAATCGCTTCTTGGGTCTTAAGGCCGTTACCGGTGATGCAAAGAACGAGAGACTCGTTCTTTTTAATCCGCCCCTGGTGGATCAGTTTTTGGGCGACGCCGAGGGTGACACCACCGGCGGTTTCGGCAAAGACCCCTTCCGTCTCCGCCA
>JAUSKE010000104.1 GCA_030649435.1 Deltaproteobacteria bacterium | reverse complement strand
CAGGCACGACTCGGAACCCCATTTGCCGAATTGGAACGTTTATCAGGGGCACCGTCCCTGAAGGAGAAAACCGATGAATAAAAAAATAATCTTCGCGATCGTCGTGACTGGACTCTTCCTCCTTGGATTTATGTTCTGGCCAGAGGTGAAGGAAAAGGTAGGGGCAGGTTTGAAACCTGCCCCTACAGAAACAGGCGCCGATCACCAGAAAATTTCCCATTACACCTGCCCGATGCACCCCCAGATCCATGAAGAGAAACCGGGGAACTGCCCGATCTGTCAGATGAAATTGGTGCCCGTTTATCAGACCTCACCCGCCTCCGGCACCCTCTCCTTAGACCTGCCCCGCGCGGAGTCGCGGGGTAAGGAGAGGGACGGGGAGAGGTCTGTTATTATTTCCCCCGAACGACAACAGCTGATTGGCATCAAAACAGCCAAAGCGGTAAAAAAACAGGTTTTCAAGGAGATTCTCACCAGTGGGCGTGTCGCCTTCGACCCGGAACTGGCGATCGCCCAAAAAGAGTTTGTCGAAATTAATAACAACGTCCCCTCCCTTCGTGAGGCGGCGATCTCTCACCTGAAGATACTGGGGATGTCGGACGAGGAGATCCGTTCCTTGGGGAAGAGAAACAAGGTTGGCTCCAACCTCTACCTTCCTGAAAAGGGAGACTCAGTTTGGATCTATGCCACTCTCTATGAAAATGAAATGGATCTTGTCAAAAATGGCCAGCTGGCGCTGATCACCCTACCCACCGGTTCGGACAAAACATTCAAGGGGACGGTCCGGGCCATTGACCCAGTTGTGAATCCGATGACTCGCTCCGTTCGAGCTAGGATTGAATTGCCGGCAGCGGGGGGGATTTTAAAACCGGAGACCTTCGTCAATGTCTCGCTCCAAATTGATCTCGGAGAGGCGCTTGTCATTCCGAAATCGTCAATCATCGATACCGGTGTTCGAAAAGTCATCTTTGTCGTCCATGAAGGGACCCATTTTGAAAAACGGGAGATCGAAATCGGCCCGGAGGCACAAGAAAACCAGGTTATTCTCTCCGGCCTTAAAGAAGGAGAAATCGTTGTGACCAGCGCCACCTTCCTTGTTGATTCGGAGAGCCAGTTGAAGGCGTCTGTAGAAACGGAGGGACACCGCCATTGATTGAAAAAATCATCGAATGGAGTGCTAGAAATAAATTTGTCGTTTTAACGCTCGTCGGGTTGATGGTAGCGATCTCCATTTATTGCCTCAAGCGGGTTCCACTCGATGCGATCCCGGATCTCTCCGACACGCAAGTGATCATCTACTCCCGATGGGACCGGAGCCCTGACATCATTGAAGATCAGGTCACCTACCCGATCATCACCGCGATGCTCGGTGCTCCGAAGGTGAAGGCGATCCGCGGTTTCTCCGACTTCGGTTTTTCATATGTCTACGTCATCTTCGAAGATTCGACCGACATCTACTGGGCGCGAAGCCGGACTCAGGAATATCTTTCCAAAATCACCGCGCGGCTCCCTCAAGGGGTGAGAACTGAATTGGGACCGGACGCCACCGGCGTTGGTTGGGTTTTTGAATATGCCCTCGTTGATCGATCCGGTCGCCACACCAATCAAGAACTCCGGAGTTTTCAGGATTGGACGCTCAAATACCAACTGCAGAGTGTCCCCGGCGTCGCCGAAGTCGCCTCCTTTGGCGGGGCAGTAAAGCAGTATCAGATCAGCATTGATCCCAAGGCGCTCCTCGCCGTAAACATCCCCCTCACCCAGGTGATTGAGTCAATTCGAAAAGGAAACAACGACGTCGGCGGCCGTTTGGTCGAATGGGGCGGACGGGAGTACATGGTCCGCGGGCGCGGTTATATCCGGAATCTTGACGATGTCGAAAAGATCGGGGTCGGTGTCGACCGAAAAACCGGAACGCCGATTCTGGTAAAAAATATCGGAACGGTTCGGCTCGGTCCCGAAATCAAGCGAGGCCTTGCTGATCTCGATGGCGAAGGGGACTCCGCTGGAGGGATTGTGATCATGCGTCACGGTGAAAACGCGCTGAACGTGATCAACCGGGTGAAAGTTCGGATCGAGGAATTAAAGCCCTCCTTCCCCGAAGGGGTTGAGTTCGTCACCACCTATGATCGTGCCGACCTGATCGAACGGGCAATCGCCACTTTGAAATCAACGCTGACGGAAGAGATGGTGGTCGTTAGCCTCATGATCCTCCTCTTCCTCTGGCATATCCCCTCGGCCCTCGTACCGATCATCACGATCCCGGTCTCGGTGTTCTTGGCCTTTATTCCGTTTTACCTGATGGGGCTCACCGCGAACATCATGTCGCTCGCCGGGATGGCGATCTCGATCGGCGTGCTCGTCGACGGCGCGATCGTCGAGGTAGAAAACGCTTATAAGAAACTCGAGATCTGGTTGCATGGGGGAAGGAAGGGAGATTTTCACGAAATCCGGCTCAATGCGTTGAAAGAGGTCGGCCCCTCGGTCTTTTTTTCGCTCTTGGTCATTGCCGTGGCTTTTGTTCCCGTTTTTACACTCATTGATCAAGAGGGAAGGTTGTTTAGACCACTCGCCTATTCCAAGAATCTTGCCATGGTCATCGCCGCAATTTTAGCCATCACGCTTGACCCGGCCCTCCGGATGCTCTTTGCCAGGATGGACCCGTTCCAACTGAAAAAGAAATGGCTGAACAATATCGTCAACACAACGCTCGTCGGCCGTTACTACCCAGAAGAAAAACACCCGATCAGTCAGGTTCTTTTCGCGTTGTACGAACCGGCCTGCCGCTTTGTCCTCAAACATCGCAAACAGACGCTGGCCGCCGCTGGCCTCCTCTTTCTCCTGACCATCCCGCTCTACTTCAGTCTCGGCAGCGAATTCATGCCGCCGTTGAACGAAGGAACCATCCTTTATATGCCGACCACCTTTCCCGGCCTTTCTGTCACCGAGGCGGAACGGATGCTCCAGCTGCAGGACAAGATTCTCAAAACTTTCCCGGAGGTCGAACGGGTCTTCGGCAAGGCCGGTCGTGCCGACAGCTCCACCGACCCAGCCCCTTTTTCGATGGTCGAGACGACAGTGATCCTCAAACCACAAGACCAGTGGCGAAAGGCGCACCGCTGGTACTCCTGGATGCCGGAGCGGTACCACAGAATCCTCCGCCACTTTTGGAATGATCGAATCTCCTGGGAAGAGTTGGTCGACGAGATGGATCAAAAGATGCAACTCCCCGGTTGGACCAATGCCTGGACAATGCCGATCAAGAACCGGACCGACATGCTCTCAACCGGGATCCGGACGCCGATCGGAATCAAAATTTTTGGCGCCGATCTGAAGGAGATTGAAAAAATCGGCCAGGAACTCGAGGTTGTTTTAAAAGAAGTCCGCGGCACACGAAGCGTCTTTGCCGAACGGGTTGCGGGCGGCTACTTTCTCGACTTTGACCTGAAGCGTGAAGAACTTGCCCGTTACGGCCTCACAGTTGACGATGCGGAAACAATCATCGCCTCCGCCATCGGCGGCGAAAATATCACGACGACGATCGAGGGGCGCGAGCGGTACCCGGTCAACCTCCGTTACGCCCGTGAACTGCGTGACGATCTGCCGGAGCTTCAGCGGGTCCTCGTCCCTATCCCGAGCGGCGCCCAGATTCCACTTTCACAAATCGCGGATATCCATATCACCACCGGCCCGTCGATGATCCGCGATGAAAACGGACAACTTTCTGGCTACGTCTACATCGACATGACCGGTCGCGATATCGGCAGTTATGTCAGCGACGCCAAAAAAATTGTTGGCCAAAAGATAAAACTACCGACAGGTTTTAGCCTCCGCTGGAGCGGCCAATACGAAAATATGGAGCGCGTCCATGACCGTCTCCTCTTGATCGTGCCGCTCACCCTTTTCCTGATTGCCCTCCTCCTTTATATGAACACAAAGTCGGTCGTGAAAACCAGCATCATCTTGCTCGCCGTCCCCTTCTCTCTGATCGGGGCGGTCGCACTCCTTTTCATCTTGGGTTACCATGTCTCGATTGCGGTCTGGGTCGGGATGATCGCCCTGATGGGGCTCGATGCGGAGACCGGCGTCTTCATGCTCCTCTTTTTGGACCTCTCTTATAAGGATGCGGTGGAGAAGGGAAAGATGCGGACAAAAGAAGACTTAACGGAGGCGATCATCCATGGTGCCGTCAAACGGGTCCGACCAAAGATGATGACGGTCGCCGCCGCCTTCATTGGCCTGCTGCCGATCCTCTGGTCGATTGGCACTGGCGCCGACATGATGAAACGGATCGCCGCCCCGATGGTCGGTGGCCTCGTCACCTCGTTTGCACTGGAACTTTTGATTTATCCGGTATTGTATGCCATTTGGAAGGAACGAGAGATCCGATGAAAGACTGTTGCGAAAAAAAGAAGAGATGGTTTCAAAACAAACTTTTGATCATCCTCCTCTTCGACCTCCTCCTTTATAGTGGCGGTTATTTTCTTCCCCTCCTGAAGCCATTTCAGGAGCCATTCCGGATGTATCTCCGGATGATTGCCTGGGCCTTGGCAATCGGTTTTCTCTTTGGTGGGTTGATCGATCACTTTGTTCCATCGGAATATATTTCAAAAATCCTCGCCCGCCCGAAGAAGCGGACGATCTTTTACGCCTCCGGTCTGGGCCTCCTGATGAGCGCCTGCAGTCACGGCATCCTGGCGATAGGCATGGAGCTCCACAAAAAAGGGGCCTCTGGTCCGGCGGTCATCAGTTTTCTTTTGGGGAGCCCCTGGGCGAATCTACCAGTGACGATACTGCTGCTTAGCCTCTTCAAGATGAAGGGGCTTCTGATCATCGCCTCGGCGCTTTTTGTTTCACTGACGACCGGCCTTTTCTTCCTCCTCCTTGACCGTTGGGGATGGATTGAGAAAAATAAAAATGCTTCTCCCATTGACGAAAGTTTTTCAATTACGAGTGATGTCAAAAAACGGTGGCAGGGAACAAAATGGTCGTGGCAAAGATTGAGAAGTGACACCCGTGGGGTCTTTGATGGAGCGATCCGTCTCGCCGATATGATCCTCTGGTGGATCCTTTTGGGGATCACGATCGCGAGCCTGATCAGCAGTTACGTCCCCTCCCATTTTTTCCATCAATACATGGGGCCAACCTTCGTCGGGCTCCTCATCACCCTTGCCGCAGCGACCGTCATCGAAGTCTGTTCAGAGGGCTCCGCCCCACTCGCCTTTGAAATCTACCGACAGACCGGTTCGATCGGCAACACCTTCGTTTTTTTGATGGGAGGCTTCGTCACTGATTATACCGAGATCGGGCTCCTCTGGACAAACCTCGGTCGAAGAACCGCCCTCTGGATGATGGCGCTCACCATCCCTCAGGTTCTATTTTTGGGTTGGATTTACAACAGACTTTTCATTTAGATATCGTGGAGCCGTGTGGCGTCATAACGGACCCACCCTTCACCTGGGATAAAGACCTCCGTCCAGGCATGAGAGTCATCGGGGTGGGCCTCTTGTCCGGAGAGAAAGCCTTCCACCCGGCGTGTCGGCAGTTTTAGAACATCCCGCACCAGTGCCGAGTAGACAACTTCATGAATACCGCAAACGCCAACCCTATTTTTGAGGGCAAAATTGACGAGATCGGTATCGCCTGGGGTTTTGTAAAATATATCGTAGAGCGTCTCCACGGATTCTGTGAATGCATACCGGATATTGGTGGCGACCCACTTTTGGAGAAGCGCAGCCTTGATCTCCGGTCTCGCCTCTAGATGTCGAAGCCTATTGGCAAACTCTTTCAGATCAGGATTGGCGTCATAGTCGATCTGGAAATCCAGTCCACGATTGTCAGGAGTTATCGATCGGGCCGCCTCAATGGCAGGAGGGGCTGAAGTCTCAACAAGAGAATAACGAAATCCGACAACCTTGATCGGGTCATCAGATCTTAAAACTAACAGGTGGGCCGAACCTTCTTCACTCAAGATTCGAACTACCGGATAGTCAGCAACGCCTAGGGCTGATTTCCTCCCGTCTGCTCTTAGAACCCGAAAAGTTGAGGGGTCGATATACCCATTCTCCGGGAGAGGGAGCGGGATCTTGTCATACAACCTTCCCTCACTCGTCTCTTGATCATAGGTCACTGAGGGACTGAAGGGGATCGTCACTGTGAGGATCCTTGTCACCTCACTCGTTGGTCGTTGTGTAAAGTGAAGCGATGTTCTGTCGCGCCCTCCCACACCTCTTCGTTCGATCTTGTTGAATCTCCAAATCGGCCAATACTCACCTAGATAGCCGACCCCTTCTATCCGGAAGAAGGTTACTCCTTTGCTGGCAGTCGCCACACCGCTCACCGTTGGCTTGATAGAAGCGGCTCCAGCCGAAAAAGCAGGTGGTGCGTGCAGTGAATGGTCTCCTTCAGGTATCTTAAATCCAGACGGGGCCTTGTCGCTTTTAAGGGGAGGGGTCTTGCCAGAAGCGATGAGAGAATGAAGGGTCGAGGGGTTGACGAGACGGGATCGAAGTTCCCTTTTGTACAGGCCCAACGCCCGTAAAGCGGTAGCACGAACATCGGGATCCGGGCTTTTTCCTGAAATAGCTACCAGGGATTCCCTGATCTTCGGGTTTTTGAGAAGGTCCCTTCTCACGGGGGTATCGGCAACAAAGTAGTTATAAATAAATTGCGGTGTGAGATCGGATCGCCCTAAAATCTCCAACATCCAGTTGGTGAATACCGAAAAAGGAGCGGGGTCATCATAATGAAC
>JAUSKE010000102.1 GCA_030649435.1 Deltaproteobacteria bacterium | reverse complement strand
AGAATCCCCCCATGAATCTTCGGGTGAAGCGTCTTCAAACGACCGTCCAGAATCTCTGGTTGCCCCGTGTAGTCCGACACATCGCGAACCGGGACCTTGTTCTTCCTCAAGAGTTCCGCGGTCCCTCCGGTTGAAAGGATCTCCACCCCCAACCCCGCCAATTTTTGGGCAAGCGGCAGAAGCCCTTTCTTGTCCGAAACACTGATCAAGGCCCTTCTAATGAGTGGCATAGGGGGTCATTTCTTACCAACAGGGCCGTTGTTTATACGACAGTCCAATAGGACTCTCAACCGGCCCTGTAGTACTACAAGTCCGCAAGGTACCTTTAAACTACGGACTTGTTAGTATCGCAAAATAAAAAATGCGCAAGTGCCAGTTTTTAGGAAATTGACTGGCTACGAATGAGAGAGGGCTTGGTCGGGAGGGTGAAGTAAAATTCGCTGCCAAAGCCAGGCATCGATTCGACCCAGATCCGGCCACCGTGGAGTTCCACAATTTTCTTGGCAATCGCCAATCCCAAACCGGTACCCGAACCACGGGTCATGGTTTCCCCGGCCTGACCAAACTCTTCAAAGATCTTTCGTTGGTCCTCAAACGGGATGCCGGGGCCGGTGTCCCGAACACAGATCTTTACCATCTCTCCTGCTTTTTCGGTCCGGATTTCGATTGTCCCTTTTGCGGTCTTTTGGACCGCATTCTCTAAAACCTTATGGAAAAGCTCCTGAATTTTCTCCTCATCCCCAAAAATCCAGGTTCCTTGTCGCGCCAAATGTTGTTCCCACCGGGTTCCTTTCCCAGTAGCCTCAGCCTCAAGAGGGGCCATAATCCGTTGAAGCAGTTTTGCGAGATTAATCTTTTTGACCTCCATGACGGAGGAGGTTTTTTCCAGTGCCGAAATATTCAAGAGGGTTTGAATCACCTTGAGAAGTCTCTCTCCGGCATCACTGATCATCTGAAGATGCCCTCTTTGTTCCTCAGTCACCGGCCCGTCTGCCCCTTCGACAATCGCATCGGCCAACCCAATAATCTGGTGGAGCGGCGTCGTCAGTTCGTGAGTCGTATTGGCAATAAAACCATCTTTTAGCTGAGAAAGTTCCTTCAACTGGGCGTTCTGCCGGAGCACCTCTTCATAGAGAAAGGCATTCTCAATGGAAATACCGATTTCCTGCGATAAAAGACTTAAAAGTTCCATATCCTCGCCGTCATAATCGACCTCGCGACGTCCCAGGGTCACAAGACCAAAGAGCCCGGAGGAACGAATCAGGGGGATCAGTACTTCTGCCTGAAGTTCCATATAGAGACGCAAGGCTGGCCCTTTGATATCGACAAAAAGTGGTTCTCCCAGCATCTCCTCACGCCTGAGAGGCTTTCCCCATCGAACCAGCTTCTCTAAAAAAGGGTGGTCGAACGGGATGCAATACGAAAGGGGCGAACGAACCGCTGCCGCTTTGAGAACGAGCTGCCTTGTTTTTTCATCTTTGAGGAGGAGGGCTGCCCCATGGGCATTGAATAAACGCCTTATTGTCTCTGCGACACAATCAAACAGTTCTGAAGGTTTTTTGAGAAAATGAATGAGGGAAAAAGAATCCCGAAAAACTTTGCGGTAGTCATGTTTTTCGCGCTGAGTGATCCGCGTGATGATCCCACGAAGAGCCATCTTGTCGTTATTCTATCGGAAAAGAGACGGGGCAGCAAATCAAAAGAAACTTATTCGCAAAGGTCTCCGCCAGAGAGATAACAGAAGTTGAGATCGAGCCCAATCCCCAAATAACGTGGGGCAAACGGGGTCACCTCGAAGACAGGCGTGCCGATATCGACGTCCTGAATATCGAATTTCTCAAGGTTCCGGATCATCTCCTCGTCATCCAAAACCGATTGAGGGACATTGGGCGATTCCATCCGTTCCTGAGCGGTATCTGTTCTCAATTTGTCAACAGGACGACGAGCCATTTTGACTTTGATCGTGCTATCACCACCAAAAACGAGGCTGGAAAGCGCTGAATTCACCTTACCAACGATCCCCTGGGCCAGCTGTGTATCGGTGTAGAGCGTATTGTTGGAGCGTACCAGCTGGTCTTTCAAGATGGTGTCTTCGATAACAGTTAATTTAAGATACGACTTTTGAGGGTCCGTCGCCAAGGAGCTCTCCGTCGATGAATAGGCAAGCCCCATAGAGAGGGTATAGTCCCCATAACCGTTGGGAGAAGTTGTCAGCTGAACCTTAAAAGTCAATTTACCCGAAAGCAGAAAACTGATGATCGGCTTTTTATGATCGCTCCTCTGGCAAGTCACCAGGTCTTCTCTCTCTTGTTCTCTTTCATTTTGACGGCACCACGAGAGTTTTGCTCCCTCGCTGTCTCCCTCAAAGACAGAGAGAACGGCGTTCGAAATCCCCACCTCTAACTCCCCTGTAATTGTCGGTGCCACCGGTGAACCCTGGGAAGAGTGTGCATCGGAACTTTGTACCAGTTTGGTGGTCAACGCCACATTCGGATTCAGAGAAAGATGGAGCACGACGGGCGTTCGTCCATCCTTGAGATCCAAGACACCATCACCGTTAAAATCAATATCCGGAAATGAGGACTGACGATTGAGCAGGTCCTCCACGCTGAGTGCGATCGGAAAACAAGGCGCTTTGTCAACACAATCACAACTCCCGACATCGAGGGACTGGTCGTCTGAACAGGTGACTTGTCGGCAAGAGGGGCTACTCCTCACAACCTGATTGTCCGTCAAGACAAAGCCAGCTTGGTTCCTCACCCTGCCCTCTTTATCGGTACAGACCGCATTCCCTTGATCATCATACTCAGTCGCCGGCTGTTCGAAATCAAAACGTAATTTGTGTGTATTGATATCCAAGAATTGAGGGTCTTTTTTATCCAGATCGTACAAAGCGGTATTCAAGGAATGTAAAATCATATTCACCGCATCTTCACTCAAACTGACCCCCACTTCACGCCCGAGATCGCGCAGGGCATCGATGGGGCCTTGAGTCCTTGGTCGAAAGTCTTGATAGATGGGACCTAAGTTTTGAAGCGGGCCAAACCCTTCGTCCCGTAACCGATCGGCCAAAGCGGCCATGAACGACTGTGAACTTTGTACTGAATTGTCATTCTCATCGGAAACACCGGCCGGAAGGACGAGCGCCTTGGCCGATAGCCCGAGACCTCTCGTCGGTATCGATCGAACATCTCCAGAGAAGAGATCCGAAAAGAGATCAAAGGAGAATTTTTTCCCCAAACCGTTGAATGAAACCTGTGTGAGTTTGTTCGTCTGGTATTTCTCCATCGATTGGGCCAACTTATTGGGCAAGTTACAACCAATCATATTCTCAAGAGTCGACTTCAACTGCTGGTAGGCCAATTGATTGAGACAGGAGGTATTCAGGCCTGAGTTGTTGATCGTGCCGCCATCCAGATCTTGGAGGGCACGACACTGACGACGATTAATCGATTGATGGGCCCCATTCTCGTCAGGGGTCAACATTCTGGAACGATCACAATCAAAAATAATCGGCCGGTGTTCGATCCCGTCAAAACTGACAATCGGCCAGTCCTCACCTTGACGATCGGTGATCTTCCTTATTTTCGGTTTGATCCTCCCGTTCACTTTGGAGAGCTCAATCTCCAGATTGAGTGTTAACCCTTGCAATTGAATTTTGATCGGCAGAGGCCCCACTCCAAGACACCGGTCTCCGATAGGGTTCCCGCTCCGATCTCTCAAGAGATGACCGCCCCGAAGGATTTCACTGTATTGTCGGGCACGGATATTATCGTAAGGGTCATCTACTTTAACCCCCTCTTCTACAGCGGCTGTGCATCGCTCACCACTGGCCCCTTCGGTCAGATCCTTGTCATCGCAGAGGCCATCACCATCACTGTCAATATCACCACCCAGATCCGCCTTGCCATCACCATCGGTGTCATCGAAGGCCATGTTAAAGATGTCGGCCCGTGCCTGAAGTTCACTTAAATGAACCGAAAGCCAAACCCGATTGCCACTTTCTGGCTGGAGTTGCCGGATGGTGAATGTCCCGATCCGTGGGTACTTGTCATTAGGGTCATCCGTTAAAGGATGGAGTTTAAAGGTTTTGACAAAATCTTGCGTTGTGTCCGGACATGACAGTTCGCTCGTCATTGGCTGAACCGGGTCAAAGGCTTTTAAGAAAACGTCATGCTTGAATTCATCGGAATTCATGATTTTTTCGAGTGCTGTCTTCAGATCGCTCTGGCCAGCTCCGCTGATAAAGGGCTCTGAAAGAAAAATAGCGAGCGACGGTGGCACCGGTTGCAGTGTGTTGTCTGGATTGCGGGGGGCATACGTCAGAGCGAGAGACCCGTCCGGATTCAAAATGTTACGAACCTTGCCGAAACCGAACGATTCGGTCTTTTCGGTCTTATTCCCCAATTCGTCAAAAGCCTTCACGGTGACCGTATTGATCGGAAAATCAAAGTTGCGGCGCCCCAAGCGAGCTTGAAAGTGGCCGCCCGAACCGGCCCCGCCGGTGGGGCAAAGTTGGGTCGTTTTCGGTTTATTCCCTTTCTGCAAACAGACACTGCCCGGCACTCCAGAACAGTTATCAGGATCATTCTCTGTCTCAGCAAGACAGGTGTTTGGCGCCAGGGTGAAAGAGGTACTGGTGGAACCACCCGGACATTTTTCCAAAGCAACATCGACAATAATGTCGCTGGTTGATCTTTGGATCACCTTTCCGTTGGAGTTGCCGATGAACTGTCCATTTTGGTCCAGATAGGCGATGCAAAGATCCGGCCCCTTAAGATCGTTATCAAACGATTGAATGGTCAATAGTGGAGTCCTGGAGCTATCCGATCGTGTCACTTCGTTGGAAGCGGTCACCGTTATCTCATTCAGTCCATGCCCCAGAGGAAGTTTGATCAACCGGCCATTGGTACCACACGATCCCAAACTCTCCTCGGCTGATTGATAATAGGAGACTGTCTGATTAAAAGCGGTGTAATCGTTCTTGACGGTTGCTGTAATGACGGCGGCGGGTGTTGGCGTGTCATCATCGACATTCACGCAGAATTCAATCCGGTTGGAACGCATCCTCTGAGTGGCATCACTTTCCTCATCACAGTTTCCAAAAGAGACCTCATACTGATTCTCGCCTCTATCGCAAAGGGTTACCGTTTGGTCAGGAAGCTCTGGTTGATCGGAGCGTCGACCCAGGGCTGTCGGGACAAAAGAGATCCTGGGGACCCCTTGCCGAACAACGGTTCTCTCGAGAATAACATCCTGCTCTTCACCGGAATCGGAGACAAAACTTGCAATGATCCGAATGGTATAAACGCCTGGCAAAGGAAGAAGCGCCGATGAGGCAAAGGCCCCTTGGCTATCAATATCGCGAACCGTATCGAGGATTGTCTGCGTGCAACCAGCCGACTGATCACGTGGGTCCTGACAACTGTTATCCGCCTTCTCCGCGTAAATGTTAACGCCCGTTAAACCGGCTCCAAAGGGCTGCAACATCCCGGCGATCTGAATCGAGTTTGCAGAAGTCTGTTCATTATTTTGGGGGGAGGCAAGACAGAGATGGCCGTCCTGAAAACGCTCCGGAATCGGGTTGTTGTCCGCATCCAGACAATATTCTTCCGCCACCAACCAAAGCTCAGACTTTGTTTTCTGTTTCGGCTTTTTACTCCCACCAAAGAAACTGTGATCCCCACCGCCACTACAGGCCGAGAGAATCAAAGAGAGTACCATGAAACCGATTAGTTTTTTTGAAAGATGACAGGTCATTTAATTTTCCTCTTTAAAATAATTCGGTCACCCAAGCGATCACCGGATCGATCACGAGCCCTGAGGCCCCTGTTGTTACCGCCGCCTGAATATCACCATGCTCATCGGCAGCACGCCCTATAACAATAGTCGCGGCACCGGCCAGTAATTCTGCCGTTCGCCTCCAGTGAGGGCTGGTCACATGCTTATAATCGAGGAGCAGATCAACACCTGCCGTCACCGCCATGGGCGCTGTCAGGCCGATGCAGGCTCGTCCCTCAGCAGAATCATTGGCAGCCAGACCACAAGCAACCGCAGCAACCGCATTCGCCCCCGCCACAGAAATCGGCATGTAAGGTTTTTCACCTCGCTCCAAAACCTGTCTCTGGGCCCAGGCTGCCTGATAGGAAGTAGTCGCCCCTTCCATCAGGGCGAGGCTCGTCGCATCATCCTTAAAAGCACCCAATTGCGAGGCGTCTGCGGCAATCCTGGCACCACGGCCGGCCGCCTGTGCCCCGACAAGGGCAACGCTCATGTAATTGGCAAAATCAAAATTGGAGAGCGGCATAGAGGCAATCCCGTGACTGGCGACGTCATAATCGGGGGCATCATAGGGATGATAGGCCAGATAAACAAAAAAAGTGTTGTCCAGCCGAGGGATGCTGTAATCAAAGACTGCTCTTCCATTCCTGATGAGACTATCGGTTTGCAATTCGATACCCAACGCGACTGGTCCTCCTTGAAGTTCGACACCACGCTTGAGGGTTCCTCGAAGTACAAAGGCATCTCGAATATGACCATCGATATTTTGGTCTCCTCGCATGATCGTGGGGGTGAGATAGGCCCCTGACGTTCCGTTAATCCGCCAATGATTGGCAAGGCTGATCCGGCCATTGTAACGAGAAAGACCGAGCAATAGTCGGTGTTCCGTCGTCTCAAGAGGATTAATATTGCCTCTACGATCAGTGATGGGAAACGCCGGTAGTCTTGTTGAGGTTAATTCATAACCGACGTCAAAACCGGCGACTTCATCACAAGGGCCAAACTGAAATTGTAGGTTAACCCAGGTCGATGTGTCGGGGAGCAACGAAGCGGTCGCCTCCCCTTTTTCGGCTGTCTGACCGGGAGACTGAGACACAGCCCAAGGGAGCAGATTTTCTCTGAGTTCAAGAAATCGTGGTGCCAAGCCATAACGAACACCATGAATCCAACAATTATTTCCTGACGTTGTTGCCATAAAATAGTTTCTACCTAATTGCCAATACTCACAGTGGCTGTGATAGTTTCCGAGACACCGCCACTCGAAGTCACCGAGGCATGTCCAATGCCCCCTGCCAGAGTTAACGAAATTTCACAGGAGGTAGGAGCCAGAGAAACCAACGTCTCATTGGAAAAATCATCGGCTGCCTGGCAAACATTGAGCCCTTCATCCTGGTGGTACAGATAAAAACCACAGGCCTCGGCACGGTCTTCAATACTGAAAGAAAGAATATCCCGAGTGAGGTTTCCTGAAATAAAATAAGTTTCATCCTGTCGCGATAACAATGTTCGAGATTCCTCGGGCGTTGCGCTAGCGGCATTTTGAGGGAAACAGTCCCGATGCCAAGTCGCCACCGCATCAAAACTCAAACCTCCCTGTACCGGATCACTAGTCCAACTGATGTTACGAACCATGAGCCTCTGGTAGTTTGAATCACCACCGGTGGCCCCGCCGGCAAGAAGGATGGAAAAAGATTGATACTGATTGGCTTGAGTCGCGGCAGCAGGATCTTCCGACTCGGCCGCATCGGTGTTGGGATCTCTATCGGAATCTGAGGCAATCGGATAATCGACAGTGTCATCTACAGAGGGATCGCCCCCACAACCGGTGGCAACAAACGCCGCGACACCGGCAAGACACCCTTTGGCACCTCCCACAATCGCCCCAGGAATGGCACCAACACCGCCAGCGGCGGCGCCAAAAAGGCCTCCAGCAGCGGCACCAGGAATGCCACCAAGGAGACAAGGGCCAACAACTTTACCTAGATCCGACACGATTTCCCCTTTCTACCCAGAATCATCGGTTTTGAGGACCGAAGGTTGCTAATATTTATCTGAAACAGGCCCCTGTGCCTGGCGACTCCCCTGCCCCATCCCCCAAGCAGGCCTTGATCACGAGATAGATAACCCTTGAATCCGCCTCGACCTGGTTTGCCTTCATAAAGCCAACACCGGCCAAATCAAAATTCGGGTTCTGAAATCGGTTTTGCGTCACATCATAAGCAGCCCCTGAAGCGGGCCGAAGTTTGTCCAGCGTTGCCGTATTATCAATGTTGTTTTCATGGCCGGTCCCGATCCAGAGACGCCGACCGTGGAGTAATCCGGCGGTACAGTTTGACGGAGTGGCTCTCTCAACACCGGTCACCGGAGGAGCTTCAGCTCCAGTAACATAGGCCGGGAGAGGGTTTGGTCCGTAGTGCTCCGAACCACCATCATCAGCAAACGTGTTAATGATTCCGGGATCGGCGATAGGATCCAAAATGCCACTCTCAACGCCACCCCCTTCAAAATGACCATTTTGACGGCCGATGTTTAAAGGGTAACTACCGCTACTGACCTGACTACGGAGAGGAACGATCGATGATTCAACACACTCTGTCGTCAGTGAAAGTTCAATCGTCACATCGGCATCTCTTGAAGGCCGCCCTGATCTAAAAGGAGCGTTGTCCGGGCTAAAGAGACGAAGGACAAGATTGTTTCTAAAGCTGACTTCTCCTGTGACTGGATCATAAAAACCGCGGGCGGACGATGAGTCTTCACGAAGTATCGTTTGAAAATCGCTCGCACGAGTGACCGGATCCAGAGCCCTCACTTCGCTATTGATGCTCCCATAACGACCGTAAAATCCACCCGAACCTGTGTCATCATAACTAGAACTGGGAGGGATATTGTTATCGACAGCACATTGATCCGCCCTATAGAGGAGACAACGATTAGCGAGGTATGCCGAAAAGTAACGGCAATCGGGTCCAGAGCACTGGAAGGAATAGAGGTAGTGGCCCGGTGTTGCCGCCGACCCGGAAGGGTTGAAAAGGCTGATCCCTTCAGAACTCCTCTGCGTTCGGTCAGCCAGTATCGGCGTAAAAACTCCAGGGAGTGTGATTTCACCTCTTTGAGGGTCCAACAGGACACGAACAGCAAAACGATCGATCCGACTTGCACCAACCCCTGCCGCAGCCACTTGACCTGGTGTTAAGCTGGAGGCGATACCAATAGGGCCTGACAAAGGGGGATCAAATCCTGCGAACACACGGGCGATATGAAGAGTCTTCTCACTTCGCGGGGCTCCATTGGCTCCCTGCAGATTAACACTGTAATCTGGCACAGTCGGGAAAGAACGAACCTGCCCCGTTGATTTGACCGAACTGGCTCTCACCACAAAATCATGACTGACAATACCAAACGTTCCCGTGCTCCTGGCACGGAAGCTCAAAACGCCTATTTTCTTACACCACATGGGAGAGAGCGGATTGCTGTTGTCGGCAACGCACGGGATATCATTACGGCACCGAGTGCCTCCAGAGCCGGCTCGTTCGGGACAGGCCGGCAGATCAATGTTCGTGGGAGGGATCGTAAACAAAGAAACCTCTCGCACAAATTCAAAATCCCCATCGCGTCCAGCAATGTTCGCAGGCAGTTCGGTCGGTATGACACGAAGAGTGTCCGCGCCCGCCCGAGCCTTTCCATTCACAATATAGACATCTCTGGCTGTGGCATTGGCACGAAAGCTAAACTGTTGCATTTGAAGAGAACGATTCTGATCAAGACTAAGATCCGTGACTCTATAGAGACACTTCCCATTGGGAGCGATCAAATCGGCCGGCTTAGGAGCCTTGTCACAACTGCGCGCACCCCCCGTGGCCCCGGAGTAATCTTCAAAATCGCTGATGTAAACTTGGGCAATGGCATCCGTCCTTTTATCGACTTTACCTTTAATATGGAAAGAAAACGAACCAGTGGGAGAGCCAACCGTGTATTGTGATTGTTCACCATTATCATTGGAAGAGCTTGTCGGGCAATACCGGAGGTAAAAGAAGAGGTCGTTCGTCCGAAGCGGACCAACCGATCCCATGGCGGTACCACTAATGGCGACTGCCGTCGCAAAGCTGCCCCCCCTCCGAACCTGCCCTCTTGTAAAGTATGCGGTACTGTCACTCAACGGCAACGAACTAATCGCCGCATCAAGAACACCGACATTGGAAACACGAAAGACCTTACTCTTACAGGTATTCTGGAGTACCGTTCCGTAATCAGTCCTCTGATCAGCAACGGCCGGAAGTGCGAGGACTGGACCACAGTCAGACCCATAACTCACAGTGCCACAACTCGATGGCAGATCCTTGCTGACCTCTGAGAGGGCTAGCTTACCACTACGTTCACTTCCCGTACCCCGAAGGTTGAGAGTCATTCGATTGCCAGAAACAGTCAGGACTGATTCACAAACTCGTGTCTCATTGGTACAACCGGCAACCCCTTCACCTGGATTGAAAGAAACAGGGATCGTTACTGACTCACCAGGCCCTAACCTTGGCACACTGACATCACCCAAGACAAAGGCACCCCCATCAGGGGTCATCCGAACAGTCAGTGGGAGAATCTCCGTCGTTGATTCATTTCTGACAACAATCCGTTCTGCCGCTTGGTAACGGCGCCGGACCTCTTCGGAATTTGTGTAATAACTGTCCTGCGCCGCTTCTCCTCCCGCCCTCTTCGTGAAGGGACGAGCCCTAAAGTTGACAGCCCCCGCAAATCCTTGAGTGGCGTTACCGGTCAGTGCGACCCCCTCGTTACCAGCTAAAATCTCAGGGCTAGGATCCCAGCTATGCTGGGCCGAAAGGGCCAATGCCGATCCTTGAGAGGCGGTCGCTGCCCCACAGTTTTCCCTCAAATCACTAAGGCTCCTCACCGGTCTTCCGGTCTGGCTATTGGTGATCGTCCCTTCGATATCCGCAACAAGAGCGGCACCGGCCAGCTCTCCAGCCAATGTTCCCCCTAAAGGCGGCGTCGAATCCGCTGAAATAGTGATCGACGTAACTAATTTCAGGTGACTCGTGTCGGTATTGCTGTCGTAACTTAAGGGTAACCCACTTGTGGTGACAGGAGCCGCAGCACTTGTACTGTCTGGTGGAGCGGTACCAGGAAGCGCCGTTGCTGATTCGGTGGTCAACGTTAACCCTTCGGCATCGGCCATAGGGGTCCCTGGGTCTTCTTCAAATGGCGGAAGGACCTGAACCCCACCAAACTGCGGCTGGGCAAAAGGGTCATAGCTTGGCAAAACAATTTGGGTCGCGTTGATCTGTGGGAAAAATTGGACACGA
>JAUSKE010000101.1 GCA_030649435.1 Deltaproteobacteria bacterium | reverse complement strand
ATGGCGGGGGGCCGATAAGTGCGCCATGGCTGATGTTTCCACCATTGCCCGCTCAGACCTTGTTCATGCCTTGGCCTCCGCCTCAGGGTTGGAGGCTTCTGACCCTCGTTTGCAGGGTGTTCTGTTGGACCTCCAGTCAGTTGTTGGGGCGAAAGAAGGAAAAACTCTCTCCTTTCACCCCCAAAGAGAATTTACCCTCACATTAGATGGTAGACGAACCAATCTAGACCTTCCCCAACTCTTTCAGGTGGTGGTTCAGAACCGTTTTGCCGATGAAGAACTCAGAACAAGGGTTGTGGCGGCTCTGTTCCAACAAGCCTCTTTGGCCCCCATCTCGATAGATCTTGGAGGGCTCACCCTTTTTGGAGAGGATCTCTTGGGTCACCTCACCCCTGCGGTCCAGATGTTTTCGGCAGCGATGACCCATACCGATCTAAGAAATTTGACTGGAAATCTTGTTGATGGCACCGCTCCTTCCGGAACCCTCTGGCAACTGAGGACAGAAGATCGGGGAGCTCGTCTTCAACTGACAGCAACAACAACTCCCGAAGGGAAGCCTTTTGTGACAGTTCAAGTGGAGGATCGAAACGGACCTCTTGCACACTTTACCCTCTACCCAACGCCGGAGGGGGCGACACTCAGGGTTTCTGAGGCGGTGAGATACGAAAGGTCACCGTTGTTTCAATCACTCTTCGCTGAGGCTGAACGGGTCGCTACACGTACAGAAGAGGCCAGACAGTTCAACAAGATGGCTCATGAACAACAACTCGGTTTTCTGGGGACTGCTTATTTTCAAGAGGTCTACTCGAGGACAGGTCTTCTGATACCGGCCTTCATTGCCACGGCGAACTACTTGAATGATATCGCTCAACGCCAAGGAAGAAAAGTTGGAAAGAGTTACCTTCAAAAAGTCCTTGCCAATTTTGGTTATCCTGTTCTCTACATCCTTACCGGCTATAAGTTATATGTTCATTATCTTGAGCAGGGGATTAATATCCCAGCAAGATTCGGAGAACTCCTCACCCAGTCCAGAGGTCGTTTCGATGCCTTCATCAAGCTGATAAACGAACTAAAAGCCAAAGACCCGGCTTTCTCGCTGCGCGCGGGGAATCTTCAAGAGCTCCTGATCGGTTTCGGTTATCCTGTTCATTACATCGGCACTGTCTACAAGCTTTACGTTCATTATCAAGCCAGGGGGATTGATATCCCAACACGATTCGGAGAACTTCTGGCGGAATCCAGAGGAAATCTTGACGCCTTTATCCAACTGATGAACGAACTAAAAGCAAAAGACCCGGCATTCCCCCTGAATAAGGGGAATGTTGAAGGACTCCTCGTCGGTTTTGGCTACCCTGTTTCCTATATCAATACCGCCTATAAGTTGCATGCCCATTATCTAGAACGGGGGGTCGATATCCCAGCCCGATTCGGAGAACTTCTTGCTGAGTCCAGAGGCCCTCTCGATGCCTTTATTAAACTAATGAACGAACTCAAAGCCAAAGACCAGTCATTCTCCTTGAACGAGGGGAATCTCGAGCGAGTCCTCGCCGGTTTTGGTTATCCTGTCCGTTACATCAGCACCCAGCAGAAATTATACGTTCACTATCTGGAGCGGGGGGTCGATATCTCTGCAGAGTTTGATCGATTGGTTGGTCTTGGTTTGGCTGATCATCAAGCTGTTGCCCAGATTGCTCAAACTATTTCGGATCGTCGCCTCCCGTTTCCAGCAGGAAACTTCTCTCTCCCCCTTTTCTTTTACGTCCGTGAGATCCTGATCGGTTCTGGCCAGATGTTGGGGCGATTGCCGTGGGGAGAACGGAGTTTTGCCCCGACTTTACCCGATACGGCGGATCTGTATACTTCACTCGCACAGTTAGCAGAGAGAGGGGTTTTAGACGGGACTGAGCTGGCGGTCCTGGCAAGACTTTTAGCCGAGGCGACAGCTGAGGAGATTCAGAGAGAGTTGGGGATATCTGAACAAAGGCTGGGGGAAACCAAAGAACGATTGGGAACTGTTTTGACAGAACATGAAGCGATTTCTTATAGAAGTTCTCCACCTCCCAAAGTAGCCCCTTCAAGTGGAAGAGACGACGGAGAGATGCTTCCCGAAGGCCTGGAAGGTTCTCTCTTACCAGAGATCCGTTCGGAGAGAAGAGAGCAAAGAGCAGCAGAACGCCTCAGTCGACCGGCCGAACGGCCTGTTTTAGTTCCTTAATTATTCTCAAACAGTAATGATTTCTCGAGCGGCGGTCATCAGTTTTTTGACCTTGGCGGGATCGTCCGCCTCGGCGTAGAGCCGGAGGAGCGGTTCGGTACCGGAGGGACGGACGAGGAGCCAGCTGCCGTCGGCCAGTTGGTATTTAAAACCGTCGATGATCACTTTCCCAACCACCCTTTGCCCCGCGAGCGATTCAATTTTAAGGGAGGGGAGTCGTTCCCTGACTTTTTGGATCTCGGCAGGGGAGAGGTGGAGGTCTTCTCTTTCAAAAAAGTGGGGGCCGAGTTCTTGGTGAAGCTCCCGGACCAGTTCCCCCAATTTTTTTTTGTTGTGGGACATGATTTCCAAAAGCATGAGGCCGGAGAGGAGGCCATCCCGTTCGTAGAGGTGCTGGGCAATCGCGATACCGCCCGACTCCTCACCGGCAACGAGTGGAGAGATCTCTCCTAGTTTTTTACAGATATGTTTGAAACCGATCGGGAGTTCATGGAGTCGAAGGCCATATTTTTTAGAGAGCCGGTCGATCATACCGGTCGTCGAAACCGTCTTGATGATTTCACCATGCCCCTTTCGGACTTCCACCAGGTGTTTCAGGATCAGTGCGAAGATATGGTGGGAGTCGACAAAGTTCCCTTCTTCGTCGACGGCGCCGATCCGGTCGGCATCCCCATCGGTCGCGAGCCCGACATCCAATTTCTTTTCCCGAACCATCTGGATCAATCCGCCCAGGTTTTTTTGGATCGGTTCAGGGTTGAGCCCGCCAAAATCCGGTTTTGCCTCGGCATGGATTTCGAAAATATCCTGTTCCAAAATCGGCGATAGAAAACCGCTCCCAGCCCCGTAGAGAGGGTCAAAGCCGATCTTCCAATGTGCCGCCTGGATCTTCTTGAGGTCCACAAACTGTTGCAGCGACTTTAAGTAATCTTTCTTCGGATCAAACTCCTTCAGAAGCCCCTTTTTTTGAGCGTCGCGAGGTTCAAGGGATTGCGGTTTCTTTCCGGTCTTTTCATTCTCAACAATAATTTTTTCCACCTCGGTGGTGTATTCCGGTGAGGCGGCGCCGCCGTACGATTCTTTAAACTTGATCCCGTTCCAGATCGCTGGGTTGTGGCTCGCCGTGACCATTACACCGGCCGCCGCTTTTTGATCTTTTGTATTCCAGGCGAGGCAGGGGGTCGGGCAAAACTGGGAGGATTGCAGCACAGAAAAACCATTTCCGGTTAAAACGGAGGCGACTGTTTTGGCAAACTGGTCCGAGTTGGCCCGTCGGTCGTAACCGAGGAGGATGAGACGGTCGGTAGTTACTTTTTTAAGTCGGTCGCAAAAGGCCTGAATGACACGGGCGACATTCTCAGGAGTGAAATCCTCCCCCATGATGCCGCGCCAACCATCGGTGCCGAATTTAATTTCTGGATTCATACTAAGTCTCCTTAGTACTGTCAGGCCTTATCAATAGAGGTCAATGAGCTGACTGGTAATTGGCCATTGTGACCGCCATTTTGATCGCGGCGATCAGGCTCCCTGGATCAGCCTTCCCTTGGCCCGCAATATCGGGGGCGGTCCCATGATCGGGACTGGTCCGGATGACCGGAAGCCCCAGTGTTATATTGACCCCTTCTTCAAAGTGCAACAGCTTTAGCGGGATCAGCCCCTGGTCGTGGTAGAGGGCGATGACGGCGTCGAATTCCCCCTTCACCGCGCGGTAAAAGAGGGTGTCGGCCGGGAACGGCCCGGCGACGTTGATTTTTTTCGCCCGAGCTTTTTGAATCGCTGGCAGGATGATTTTTTTCTCCTCATGTCCAAAGAGTCCCCCTTCACCGGCATGGGGG
>JAUSKE010000097.1 GCA_030649435.1 Deltaproteobacteria bacterium | reverse complement strand
ATAATGAACACAAGGCTGGTCCCGACCAATAGTAACATCGGTGAAATCGAGCACCCATCCAAAGCTACCATCCGATTTTTTACCATGGCAGGTTGGATAAAAATTAACGGACTGGACATTCCCGTGACTGTCTTCAGAATACTCGGCAGGGCAACTAAAACCTCTTTGAAGATCGCGAACCAGTTCATTACAGTAGGGCTTATCAGGGTTAGTTTTGGGACTCACTGTCATGACCCGATTATCGGCTCGAAACCGAGCCTAGTTGTGGGAAAAACAGGCTTTTTTGAGAAGCCACACCAACTTCCCCCTTGTAAAGATTGAGCGGAATCTGTTATAGCGGCACCATGTTAGAAGCGGTTCGCTCTTCCCGAAAAGACTTTCTCTTCGTCTCCCTCGTTTTTCTTTTGTGCCTCCAGTGGGTCATCCTCAAAAACTTAGGGATTCATCTGGGTCATCCCTGGTCTGTGCTAGCCCCCGGGCTGGCGATCTTTGGGGCCGCTTTTATGCTCTCCTGGGGGGCGGAACTGGCCCAGTTTGAGATCCCTCAATCGCTGGCAATCGCCTTTTTGGCCCTCATCGCGGTTCTACCAGAGTATGCGGTCGATATGTATTTTGCCTGGGAGGCGGGTAAGGACCCACAGTATATTCATTACGCCACAGCCAACATGACCGGGGCCAACCGGCTTTTGATTGGTGTCGGCTGGGCGGCGGTCGTCTTTGCTTATTTTTTCAAAACCAAAAAGGGAGAGGTTCAACTGGAACCGGTCAATCGACTCGAACTTTTTGCCCTTTCGGTAGCCACTCTCTATTCTTTCATCATCCCCTTTAGGGGATCGCTTTCATGGGTCGATTCGATTTTTCTCCTGATGATCTTTGCCTGGTATATGTTTCAGACAACACGGGCCCACCACGAAGAGCCTGAAGTTGAAGGCCCGATCGCCTCAATAGGAGGATGGCCCCGCGGTCGGCGGCTTGTCGCCACTTTTTTCTTTTTCCTCTTTTCAGGATACACTATCTGGATCGCCGCAGAACCGTTTGCAGAAGGATTGTTGTCCGCCGGGCGCCTCTGGGGGATTGAAGAATTCATTCTCGTCCAGTGGCTCGCCCCGCTCGCCTCTGAGTCACCTGAATTTATCATCGCCATTATTTTTGCCCTAAGGGCCAGGGCGACAGCCAGTATTGGTACCCTCATTTCGTCCAAGGTCAACCAATGGACCCTGCTTATCGGAATGCTCCCGCTGGTTTATAATTTGTCGGCCGGTCACTGGAACCCAATGGTCATGGATGCCCGACAGTCGGAAGAGATCTTCCTGACAGCCGCACAATCGCTATTTGCCATTGTCATCATCGCCAACCTTCGCTTTTCCATTACCGAGGCTCTTCTACTGTTTGTCCTCTTCATCACACAACTTTTCTTTACTTCGACAGAGGCGAGAAACATCTACGCCGTCGTTTATATTGTCCTGGCGATCGGGTGGGCCCTCGTTGTGAAGGGAAACAGGCAAGGTTTTCTCCAGATCGCGAGGGATGGTCTCCGTAATCCAAAAAATTTCCGCTAAAGAGGGCTTCATGAATCATATCAAACCGATCTCGGCCGAATGGGACAGCGATCTCCTCAGTCAAGTCCAAGCGCAGTTTGAAAGAGTTGCCCGCAAGATCTCGCTCGACCAAAACATCTTCAATCGCCTCCGTGTTCCCGAAAAGGCATTAATCGTCTCCGTCCCGTTCCGGATGGATGACGGCAGTGTTGCCGTTGTGCCGGGGTATCGTGTCCAGCACAACGATTCGTTGGGTCCTTATAAAGGAGGGATCCGGTACCACCCGAGCGTCAACCTGGGTGAAGTGACCGCCCTGGCCATGCTGATGAGTTGGAAGACCGCCGTTGTTGGCCTGCCGCTCGGCGGCGCCAAGGGGGGGATTCAAATCGACCCGACGCTGCTCACCCGTCAGGAATTGCAACGGATGACTCGCCGCTATACCTCGGAGATTATCAATTTTATCGGGCCGGAAGTTGACATCCCTGCCCCCGACATGGGGACGAATGAACAGGTGATGGCTTGGATGATGGATACCTACAGCCATCAAAAGGGGTACTCGATCCCAGAGGTAGTCACCGGCAAGCCAATCGCGATTGGCGGTTCCCTCGGACGAAAAGAGTCCCCCGGTCGCGGCGTCATTTACATCCTGATGGCGGCTGCCGAAAAACTGAAGATGAAACTCGACCAGAAGACGACGGTAGTGATTCAAGGGTTTGGCCAGGTCGGTGCCGCCGCCGCCCGCAAAGCTGAAAAGATCGGTTGCCGCGTGATTGCCGTCTCCGATGTAAAGAGTGGCATTTACAACCCCAAGGGGCTCGACGTGAAAAAACTCTTCGCATGGGTTGAGAAGAAAAAGTTTGTTCAAGGTTTTCCCGGCAGCGAACGGGTCACTAACGAAGAGCTGCTCGAACTCCCCTGCACCGTCCTCATTCCGGCTGCGACCGGTGGTGTGATCACCAAAAAGAATGCCGCGAAACTAAAATGCAAGATCTTGGCCGAAGGGGCGAATGGCCCGACCACCAACGAGGCGGATAAGATCATCCATGACCGAAAAGATATTTTCCTCATCCCCGACATCCTGGCCAACGCCGGCGGTGTCACCGTCTCTTATTTCGAATGGGTGCAGGATTTGCAAAATTTTTTCTGGTCCGAAAAGGAGATTAATAAGAAACTCTGGGAGATCATGAACCGGGCGTTCCATGAGGTCTGGGAGACATCCCAGAAAGAAAAGTGCAACCTCCGAACCGCCTCCCTGATCCGCGCCATCACCAAGATTTCGCAGGCGATGCTGGTCCGGGGCCTGTTTCCTTAAAAAGTGAATACATCCAAAAAAAAATAGCGCTTGATCATTATATCCATATGGTTATAATTAAGCAGTGAAGGTCTCCTTCTACACAACCGCTTCCGGCCGATCACCGGTACTGGATTACATACACGACCTTCAAAAACAGGAACGGGCCCGATTGTTGGAAGCTCTCCATCAGATCGAACAGTATGGTTTTGATGCAATGAAAACGCAGTTTCGTCAGATTGAAGGGAAGCTTTGGGAGATCAAGGTGTCCGCACATCGGGTTTTTTATGTACTGGTCGAAAGGGAGGAAATGGTCTTGCTTCATGCCTACAAAAAGCAGGGTCAAAGACTGCCTCTGAAGGAACGAGAAGTCGCCATTAAACGAATGAAGGAGGTGCTATCATGAAGACAAGATCCAAACGGATCGCCCTCAAAGAGGTCCTGAGAAAAGAACTCAAAGATTCCGAATTCCATTTTTACTTTGAGCGGGAAAAGGCCATTAGTGAAATCGCTCGTTTGGTTCGCGAGGCCCGTCAAAAAGCGAGCTTAACGCAAGCCGCTTTGGCAAAAAGGGCCAAAACGAGCCAAACAGTGATTGCCCGCTTGGAAACCGGAATGGATGAACGAATCCCCTCTCTTGAACTGCTTGAACGGATTGCGCAGGCATTAAAAGCCAGGCTGATGGTGAGCTTTAAGTACAAGGCAGCGGCCTAAACCTTTAGCCCCCATTTTTCTAGCAACCTTGTCAGCCCCTGTCCGATGAAGGAGGCAGCAACCAACAAAAGGGGGTTTTATGGCCGAGTCAACAACTCAAGATTGTCAGGGAGTCCCAAGTTTCCCATCATGGATCAAATCTTCTGAAACGTATCGAAATCTTTTTAACAAGGTCGCAACCGAGTTGGGATACCCAATCGAGTGGACCGGTGATGTCGCGGGAGGATCCACCAACATTCCTGACCTGAATGAACTACGAGTCGGGGGGGGGGGGG
>JAUSKE010000095.1 GCA_030649435.1 Deltaproteobacteria bacterium | reverse complement strand
GAGGAGCTCGCTTCTATCTTGGGAGAGGAGTTGGAACTACCGGCGATCGAACCGCGCGGTCAAGACCATCTTGTTGCCGAAAAAGATCGTTACACGAGCGTCAGTCCGGTTGGTCCCGACTCACTCCGTCATTTCAAGAGGACTTACAAACAGGCATTGAAGCGAGAGATTATTGCCGGGACCTACAACCCGCGTCGTCCATTGATCACACCAATTCATGAAGACCGTCGTTTTCGGAGTTGGAAGGATGTGAAACGGCCCGAACGGAGTGCGGTGATTATCTACATGATGGATGTCTCCGGTTCGATGGGGAATGAACAGAAGGAGATCGTTCGGATCGAATCGTTCTGGATCGATACCTGGCTCCGTTCCCACTACAAAGGACTTGAAACCCGCTACATCGTTCATGATGCCGTGGCACGAGAGGTGGATCAGGAGACTTTTTACCACACGCGCGAATCGGGAGGGACGATCATTTCGTCTGCCTATCGGCTCTGCCAGGAGATTATCGACAAAGACTATCCCGCCGCCGATTGGAATGTTTATGCCTATCATTTTTCTGACGGCGACAACTGGTCGGGGAACGATACCCTCGAATGCTTGCGCCTTTTGGATGAAAAATTACTCGAACGGGTGAATCTTTTTTGTTACGGCCAGGTCGAGAGCGAATATGGGAGCGGGCAGTTTTTAAAAGATCTCCTCGAACGGTTTGCGGAACATAAAAAAGTGATCACCTCCAAGATCCCGTCACGCGAGGCGATCTACGAATCGATCAAGACCTTTCTTGGGAGGGCGGCGTAATGGGTGACACCTCTCTCTTAAGATTTCGTGATGAGATCCGCGACTACGCAGTTTCGTACGGCCTCGATTTTTTCGAGGTCGTCTTTGAGGTGGTCGATTTTAAGACCATGAATGTCGTCGCCTCTTACGGCGGGTTTGCCAATCGTTACCCCCACTGGCGTTTTGGCATGGAGTACGAACATCTCTCCAAGAGTTATTCGTACGGCCTGACCAAGATCTACGAAATGGTGATCAACAACAATCCCTGCTATGCCTATCTGTTGGAGGCAAACGGCCCTGTGGATCAGAAGACGGTCATGGCCCACGTCTATGGGCATTCCGACTTTTTTAAAAATAATCAGACCTTTAGTCGCACCAATCGAAAGATGATCGATGAGATGGGAAACCATCGGGCCCGTGTCCAGCGGTTCATCAGCCGGTATGGGCTGGATGTCGTCGAAGACTGGTTTGATCTCTGTCTTTCGCTGGATAACTTGATCGATTATCAGAATCCAGATAGCCGACGGGATATTTTGGGGCATTTGCTGAAAAAAGTGCCGCTCGATGATTGGCAGCACGATGTTCTTTCGATCGTTCGTGAAGAGGCGCATTATTTTGCCCCACAGGCAGCGACTAAGATTATGAACGAAGGGTGGGCCGCCTACTGGCATTCCAAGATCATGACCCAGAAGGCGCTTCGTGATAGCGAACTGATCGATTACGCCGAACACCATGCCGGTACCCTCGCGATGAGTCCCGGTAGGCTCAACCCCTACAAGATCGGGATGGAGCTCTTTAAAGATATTGAGACTCGTTGGGATCGTGGTCAGTTCGGTAAGGAGTATGAAGAGTGTCGGAACATGGCGGAGAAAGAGAAGTGGGATAAAAAGGTCGGGCTTGGCCGCGAAAAAATATTTGAGGTCCGGCGGTTGTATACCGATGTGACCTTTATGGATGCCTTTTTGACGGAAGAGTTTTGCCATCGGCACAAACTTTATTCCTATTCGTTCAATGCGAATACCGGTGCCTACGAGATCACCGATCGTGACTTTCCGAAGGTGAAGGAGAAACTCCTCCAAGGTTTGACCAATGTGGGTCAGCCAATTATTCAGGTTGTCGATGACGATTACGAAGGACGCGGTGCGCTTTATCTCAAACAGCAGCATGAGGGGGTCGACCTACGGCTCGACTATGCCAAAGAGACCTTGAAGAATCTTTACGCCGTCTGGAAAAAACCGGTCCATCTAGAGACGCTGGTAGAAGGGATTCCGAAGCTCTTTAGTTTTGACGCCGACGGCGACAAAGAAAGACGACTAGACTAAAGGTTGTTGTCACCACCAAAAGCCCACTGGCCGCTAGCCAATATTCCTTGATCATCACCGTCAGGATTAGATTAAAAAGGACAAGACTGGCGTACAAGAGAGGGCCGAGTACCCCCTCCTTACCCCGCGACTGCGCGTGGGGCAGGGCTAAGGAGGGGGAATGGGGGGAGGTCTGAAAATAATAAAAAACCGAAAAGATTGCGGTCGCGACCAAGAACCAACCGGCAAAGTTAGAGAAGGGGATCCCAAAGTAGAATCCTGGCTCGGCATAGCCATAGATCTTCCCCAAGAACCATTGGTCTCCCCGCAGGGCGAGGGGATCGGCTAGAACGTCGAGTGCGACCATCAAGAGTGAAGCAGAAAATATTGTTCGGATCATTCGCGAACGATCCCGACAGAAATATTCCGCCGTCGCAAGGCTGGCGTACGCCATGAAGACGTAGGAGAGGGAGTCCCAGACCGGAACGCCAAAGACCATCAGTTCCCCTGGCATATTTTCATAGAGGTAGAAGTAATGGCCGTAGGGAAAACCGTTTCGGATTGAACTGGCCTCGGAGATCAGGGCGATACTGTAACCGATGACGAGGAAGAGAACGGTCCGTCGTCCCCTCATGTTCAGCAGGCTGGAAATGAGAAAACCGACGAGAAAGAGAAAGATATAGGGGCGATGGAGAAAAGTTGTTGCGATGGCCTGGGCAAGCGGCATTCTATGGTTGATTAACTTTTAGGTAGTACATTTTGTTAATAAACCATAAGTATTTCTAATCCCCTATGGGGATTGAAATGCTTTAGGCTTCGTTCCGGATCAGCTTGACGAAGATATCTAGGAGTTGTGGGTCCCACTGGCCGCTGTTTCGCTCCTTCTCCAGGATTTTGATCGCTTCATCAAACTTCATTCCTTTGCGGTAGGGACGATCGGTTGTCATGGCATCAAAGCTGTCAACGACGGCGCCGATTCGTCCGGAGAGGGGGATCTCCTCCCCCTTTTTCTTTTCCGGATAACCGGCCCCATCGAACCGTTCATGATGGCAATGGATGACGGCGAGAGAGGGTTGGAGAGATTTTAATCCTTTGCAAATGTCATAACCCCGTTGCGGGTGCGATTGGATATGCAGCCGTTCCTCAGCGGTGAGGGTTCCCGGCTTGTGAAGAATATCCTCTTTAATGCCGATTTTTCCGATGTCATGGAGGAGCGCCCCCTTGCGGATAAACTCCTGATCCCGCTCTGAGAGAGAGACCGCTTTGGCCATCTTCAGGGCGTAGAGGGCAACCCGCTCCGAGTGTCCGCGCGTATACAGGTCCTTCGCTTCAAGGGCTCGCGCGAGGGAGAAAAGGATGTTTTCACTCGAGTCGAGGTCGTCGTAGAGCTCCTTCATATGGAGGAGCGACTTGATCCTCGTTGTCAGTTCCAGCTTGTTGTACGGCTTGATGAGAAAATCATCGGCACCGATTTCAATCGCCTTCAGTTTATCGTTTAGTTCTCGTAGCGCCGTGATGATGATGATTGGAATAAAACGGGTATTTTTATCCTGCTTCAAAGTTTTGCAGACTTCGTAACCACTCATCCGTGGCATCATCAGATCGAGGAGGATCAGGTCCGGAGACCAGTTTTTGACCTTCTCTAATCCTTCAATTCCGTCGTAGGCTGACTCCAAATCGTAATTAAGTCCCTTCAATTGCATCTTGAGGAGTTCAACATTGGCTGGATTGTCATCAACGATGAGCACACGGGGGTGCCGATCGGAAGAGAGGATTAAATTCGATAGAGGGGAAGCAGCGACCGGTTGGGCCATAACGG
>JAUSKE010000092.1 GCA_030649435.1 Deltaproteobacteria bacterium | reverse complement strand
CCAGACGGATCTCTTGAGCCATCTGGTTGTAATCCTTCGTCAGGATTTCAAGAACCTCTTTGTTGGCATACTGATCCGAATCCCCATTGGGGAAGATAATATCGCTCTCCTGCGCATAACGAAGAACAGATCTTAAGTCTTTAATGCCCTGAACCACTTCGGGGAGACGATTCGCAGCCAGGGCTTCTTTCATCTTTGTTAATTTGGAGAGGAATTGTTGTAATTTATCCGCTTCGCTCAAAATAGGCAGGTTTTGAGCCAATAACCCTGTTGTCCGGTGAATCTCATCCAGATGTTCCTTCATCTTTTTCCGAATTCTAAACCGGGTTTCCGGCATCCCTTGCAATTTCACACTCCCGGTCGCCCCATCCCTCACAATAGGCCTCACCGCGTGTCGTTCATTCAGTTCGGCACTACGAAACTGATTTGCCAGGAGGCTTACGTAGCTGGCAGTCCGCATCGGAGGGTAATCGCAGTACCCTACTTCTCTTCGCATCATCACTACAAAATCCGGATCCTCCTGACCTAAAAGACCACAACCCCCATCAGGAAGATGGTACGCTACGGCTGTTATCAAGGAATGCCCATCTTCATCCGGGGTCACCAGTTTCTCATCAATAGTCCAACTGGGAGAGAGGCCAAGGAAGAGGAGGCGTCGAATCCCAGAAAGGACCCAGGGACCTTCTTCCAGTTGGGGAAGGTAGCTCTTGTCCCAGTTTCCTTTGCCCCTTAGCTCTGGGTGGGTCAGGTCAACGACAATATCATCGTCCTCCTGAAAACAGACCTGAAGGCCGGCATCCTCCATCTGGTAGCAAAGCCCCGAACCGACAAGGAGGGCGGTATTGGAGGCATAGAGATCAAAAACGATGGTATTGTCGCTAAACAAGAATCCTCCTCGAAAAAAATGTTCGCACTTTGTGGAAAAAAGTTGCCCCCTTTTTTTTCGTTTGCTATACCTTCCTCCCGGAACGTGAAAACAAAATTTATTTTCATCACCGGTGGTGTCGTCAGTTCTCTTGGAAAAGGGCTCGCCTCTGCTTCTATTGCGGCCCTGCTCGAGGCCCGCGGCCTCAAGGTGACCATCCAAAAGTTGGATCCTTACATCAACGTCGATCCGGGAACGATGAGCCCGTTCCAACATGGGGAGGTCTTTGTCACCGATGACGGTGCCGAAACCGACCTTGACCTGGGCCACTACGAACGATTCGCCGCTGTTCGGCTTTCCAAATTAAATAACTTCACCACCGGCAAGATTTACAACTCAGTCATTCAAAAGGAACGGCGTGGTGATTATCTCGGCCGAACGGTTCAGGTGATCCCTCACATCACCGACGAAATTAAAGGCTCCATCCTCAAGGTCGCCTCCGGTGTCGATCTAGTGATCGTTGAAATTGGCGGGACCGTGGGGGATATCGAAAGTTTGCCGTTTTTGGAGGCGATCCGTCAGTTCCGTGTGGATGCCGGCCGTGACAACGTCCTTTATATTCACTTGACGCTCGTTCCTTTTATTCAGGCGGCGGGGGAACTGAAGACAAAACCAACGCAACACTCCGTCGGCAAATTGAGAGAGATCGGTATCCAGCCGGACATCCTTGTCTGTCGAACCGATCGGGCGCTCTCCAAAGAACTAAAGAGCAAGATCGCCCTCTTTTGTAATGTACCGGCCGACTGTGTCTTTACCGCACGTGACGTTCCCTCCATCTACGAGGTCCCCCTCTACCTCCACCACGAGGGGTTGGACGAAAAAGTTGTTGAGATTTTGAACATCTGGACGCGCGAACCGGAGCTTTCCGCCTGGGAAAATCTAACTAAAACCATCCAGAATCCAAAAGGAGCGGTCGAGATTGCAATCGTTGGCAAGTATGTCCACCTGACCGACTCCTACAAAAGTTTAAACGAGGCGCTCACCCATGGTGGGATCGCCAACAACCTGAAGGTGAACTTGCGGTTTATCGACTCGGAAGAGATCGAAAAATCAGCATCTATTGCCGATCTCTTGAAGAAGGATGGAAAGGATCCAGACGGGATCCTCGTTCCTGGCGGTTTTGGCGAAAGAGGGATAGAGGGAAAGATCAAGGCGATCCAGTATGCCCGCGAAAACAAAATCCCCTTCTTTGGAATTTGCTTGGGGATGCAGCTCGCTGTCATCGAGGCAGCTCGTCACCTCTGCAATCTAAAGGATGCCAATTCTCATGAGTTCAACCCTCAAACACCTCATCCGGTGATCAGCCTGATGGAGGATCAAAAAGCGGTCGTCACCAAAGGGGCAACGATGCGTCTTGGCGCCTACCCCTGCCGCGTCGAAAAAGGGACCAATGCCTTTAACGCTTACGGGGAGAAAGATATCTCCGAACGGCACCGTCACCGCTACGAATTCAACAACGGCTACATGGAAAAATTAACCCAAAAGGGGCTCGTGATCTCCGGCATTTGCCCGGATGGTAACTTGGTTGAGATCGTTGAACTCAAAAAACACCCCTGGTTTTTGGGGTGCCAGTTTCATCCCGAATTTAAATCCCGACCGATGCACCCCCACCCCCTCTTCGCCTCCTTCATCAAGGCCGCCGCCGTCAACCGGGCCCAAAAGGAATGGGAAGGTTCCAAACAGCAGCAGGAGGCGTTGCCTCTAGAACAGGCCTCCCCCAAGACGGCCAAGCGCCACTCTTCATAGCAACCTTGTCACCCACCGACCGATAACGGCGGTGTGCTCAATAGATCAGACCCAATAGACTCTTGTCGCCCTCTGGACCCTTCTTCTGCGGCCTTCTCTAGTTCCATGACGGCAGCCACCGAACGTCCGGATCGTTTTCTCCTCTCTGAACCATCCCTCTCCTGGACCCCCCGATTTCCCGGGAACCGGATCCTTTTGGCAGAGGCTGGCACAGGAAGAGTTTATGGAGTCGGTTCTTCGTCACCTCAACGAATTTGGGAAGGTTCGGCCACATTGAGGAGTTGTACATCTGTTTTAGGGAGATCCGATCTGGATGCCACTGTCGATTTTTTGGTGACCCATAAATCTCAAATCGATGCTGAATTAGGACGCACCACTTCTTACAATCAATTAATAATGGCGCTGCTCCATGGCGGAAGAATTCAGGGAAACCTGCAAAACTACCAGCGTACCGGAGGGGCGCTCGATCTTTACAACCTTCCGGGGAACCCGATGCAACAACTCGAAACGGGTCAATTTAAAACACCCCAAGAAGCCGCGCGATGGTTAACCGACCACAAACCAGAATTGGACCGATTGGCTCAGCAGGTTGATCAGTATTCTTACGGTACTTTGATAATGGCGTTGTTCTATGCCGGAAAGGTCTCTGGAAAACTACAGTCCTACATGCGTGCTGGAGCCTCCCTCGACTTTTACTATACTGGAGGGAACCCGATGCAAGGATTGTTGCCGGGCCAATTCAAGAAACCGGAAGAGGCGATCCAATGGTTAATGGACCACAAAACGGAACTCGACCAACTCGCCACAAAGGTGGATACCTATTCCTATGCTACCTTGATATATGCATTAACTTATACCGGAAAGGTCTCGGGGAGTACCCAACCGTACCAGCGTGCCGCTTCGTCCCTCGATCTTTACAACCTTCCGGGGAACCCGATGCAACAACTCGAAACGGGTCAATTTAAAACGCCCCAAGAAGCCGCGCGATGGTTGATCGACCACAAGCTGGAACTAGATCGATTGGCTAAACAGGTGGACGAATACTCTTACGGCACCTTGATGGCGGCGCTCGTCTACGCCAGGAAAATTTCCGCAGATCATATCGGGTCTTCGATGAATGTTGGAGGGGCCTTGCAGTACCTTGCCAAGAAATGGGACGAGATCGGTCCACTCATCCATAAATCCTATAGGGGGGAGCGTTTAGAAGAAACGGAGAAGGCGAGATTCACAACGCTCACAGGGGAACAGACTATCAGCAAAGGTTACCGAGTCACGATTCTTCAGGTCGGTCGGTTTCTGATAAGGGAAGGGCTGCTCGACAAGCTTCTCGGAAGGACGGGTGGTCGCGAGGGAGGCGGTGGGAGTGGTCCATTAGGGGAGATATCGTATCGTCGTTCTGCCGAACCTCCGGTGAGCGGTCCGGATGATG
>JAUSKE010000070.1 GCA_030649435.1 Deltaproteobacteria bacterium | reverse complement strand
TCGCGATAGATCGGATTATCAATTGGCACATTGGGTGAGCTGAATCCAAAGGTCTTGGGGGAGAGGCTAAGAAACAGACAGAGAATGATTGGGATCCTTAAGAATCGCATGAGAGACGAGGTCTAGCAGGTGAAAGGTGCTTTTTCAACAGATTCATGCTATGATCCCAAGACCTCATGAAGAAACCGTCTCCCAGGGAAGAGCTTCTTCGTCTCCAACAAAAGATTTTTGAGAGGAATGATGATTTTATTAAGAGTCAGGTCTCCGTCAAAGAGAGAGGCTTTGAGGCGTATGAGCGGCAATACAAGAAACATGTTCGTTCTTATGAGTCAATTTCTAACATCGAAGAGCTGCTTCAGGCGGTTCTCGAAGCGGATATTATCTACCTTGGCGATTATCATACCAACAAACAATCTCAGCGGTCACTTTTACGCCTTCTAAAATTGATCATCGATAAGACCGATCGCTTGGGGATCTGTCTCGAGCTGGTTCAAAAGAAACACCAGAAAGTTTTAAATGCTTTTCTTGCCGGAGAGATTGAAGAGGAATTATTTCTCAAGAAAATCCAGTTCAGAAAATATTGGTATTTTGATCTCTGGGAAAACTTCAAACCAGTTTTTGATTTTGTCCGTTACCATAAGATCCCTCTTTTTGGGATTGAATGGTGCCCCTCTTTGAGTTGTTCCCTCAAGAGGCGGGATATCGAAAGTGCCAAGATCATTGCCCACCGCCTCAAACAGAATCCGGGGACAAAGTTCATTATCTTCACAGGGGATCTTCACGTGGCCCCGGAGCATCTCCCGCGAGAAGTGGGTCTCCTCCTCAAAAAGAACAAGTTGGTCAAAAAAGAGCTAATCATCTATCAAAATAGCGAGTCGATTTACTGGAAGCTCGCTCAAGAAGAGTTGGAGGAGAAGACGGAGATCGTCCAGCTGGATGAAAAAAGTTTCTGTATTCTGAATACACCGCCGATTGTCTGGCAGCAGTCTTATTTGAACTGGCTGGAACAAGAGGGGGGGGAGATCGATTATGCCGATGCCAAATCTAATTTTTTGGAATTGGTTCGGAGGGTCTCCGAGTTTCTTGAAATAAAGCTTCCTGCCAAGGTTGAAGAGATAGAAATTTTCACCTGTGGTGATTTAAGCTTCTTGGAGCGTCTTGAGGAAGACAAAGCCTTCGACCGGAAGGAGCTGGCCCAGATCAAGAGGCAGATCTTGGCCTCTGAAAGTTATTTCATCCCCAAAAAGAAGATCGTTTATCTTGCGAATCTCTCCATCAATCATGCCTCGGAGGAGGCGGCACACTACACTCGGATCCTAACAGCCGGGCTGGAATTCCCGCGCAAGATCGTCGATGCCTTTTATGCCAACGCCCTTCATGAGGCGTTAGGTTTCTTCGGGTCCAAGATTATTAATCACAAACGAAAATGTTTTCACGAAAAGGACTATCAGCGCCTGGTCCAATACCTGAAGGTGACCCAGCTCCCTAAAAAGAGGAGGCTCGAACTTGAAATGGCCTCCCTGATTCTGGATCACAAATTACTCGAGAGAGAAGGGGAACCGATTACCTACCAGAAAATTCTCAGGCGAAATCCAGAAGTTTTTTTCGGGGTGACCCACGGTCTTGGCTATATGCTGGGGGACCGGCTTTATTATGCCCTCCTTCAGGAGAAGATTTCTAAGGAAGAGGTAAGAGAGGTTTTTAAAAATCCGTTTAAAGAGGAAGGGGAGCCGTTTCGTGTCTACATGAAACTTCTTCGAAAGATTCGAGGGGTGAAGCTTCCCGAGAGAGTTTAGCGGGCTGGATCGAGGACAACTTTAAGAGAGTTTTGGGCCTTGGTCATAATCTGAAAGCCGGTTCCAATTTCGGAAAGACCCAGGTGGTGACTGATCATCTTCTGCACGTTCACTTTTCGATCCTGAATCAGTTTGAGGGAGTTGTGGTGATCCTCGGGGCTGGCGGCATAAGAGCTCATGAGGGTTGCCCCTTTTTGCCAAAAGATTTCATTCATCGGCATCGGGATGACGACGTCGGGACTCACGAGTGCGAAAAAAAGGACCGTACCGCCTCGCTCCACGCAACCCAGTGCTTGGAGGATAGCCGGTTTCGCCTCAGTGCAGACGATGACAACATCAGCTAAGCGGCCATCATTCAATTCGCGAAGCCGTGTGGCGACATCTTCCGTTGCCTTGTAAACGGCATCAGCACCGAAATTTCGGGCTGTCTCCAAGCGAAAATCAGACAGATCGACAGCGACAACCTTCTCCGCCCCTCGACTTTTCGCCAGTTGGAGGTGCAGAGTTCCGGCGATCCCGCTACCGATGATCAATACCGTTTGACCCGGCCTAACCCCTGCCTTGTTCTGACCGCGAAGGACGCAAGCCAAAGGCTCAATGAAGGTTGCCTCTTCAAAAGTTAATTCTTTAGGAAGTCGGTAGACGCCGTGACGGACATTGATCGCTGGGAGGCGGACATATTCCGAAAAACCGCCCGGATCGAAGTTTGTCGTTCTCAATGTGTCGCAGAGGGTATGATGACCTAACTGACAATAGTGACACTGGTAGCAGGGGACATGGTGTGAGGCGGCGACACGATCCCCTTCTTTATACCCTTTTACGCCATCGCCGATACCGACGATCTCGCCGGCAATTTCATGACCAAGGATCCTAGGAGCCTTGCCTACGCGATACCATTCCATGATGTCGCTGCCGCAGATACCGGTCGAGCGGATCTTGATCAACAACTCACCAGCCCCGATGGAAGGGATGGGACGTTCCTCGATCCGGATATCCTGATTGTTATAGTACGTTGCGACGCGCATTGGCAGTGGTATGAAGTACACTTTGATAAAGGTCGTAGGCCTTGTCGACGGTCGACTTTTCATGAACGATGGCCCGTACCGCACGGATCATCCCTACAGGAGAGTCCGACTGAAAGATGTTTCTCCCCATATCGACGCCAATCGCCCCATGTTGAATTGAATTGTGGGCAAGTTCGAGTGCCTCTTTTTCCGGCAATTTCTTACCACCGGCAGTGACGATCGGGACGGGGCAACTCTCGATAACCTTTTCAAAGTCGGGGCAGAAATAAGTTTTGACGACATGGGCCCCGAGTTCCGCAGCAATGCGACAGGCGAGGCTCAAATAGCGGGCGTCACGAACCATCTCTTTGCCAACCGCAGTCACCCCGAGAACGGCGATCCCCCGCGGTGTAGCTTCATTCACCAGTCGGGAGAGATTCATCAGGCTCTGCTTTTCATACTCACCACCGACGAAGATGGAACAGGTGACGGCGGCGACGTTCAGCCGAACCGCTTCTTCAATAGAAGTCGTGACATCTTCATTAGAAAGTTCTTTTAAGATACTGGACCCGCCCGAAACCCTGAGGACAATAGGAGGAGCCTTTTGAGGATCAACCGAGGTCCGGAGCAGACCGCGTGTCAGCATGAGGCTATCGGCATAGGGAAGGAGCGGGGTAATTGTCTTGCGGGCATTCTCCAGCCCACTCGTTGGCCCAAGAAAGTAACCATGATCGACCGCCAGCATCACGGTACGGCCGGTTTCCGGTCTGATGATCCGGGAAAGTCTATTCGCGAGTCCCCAATCCATAGAGGGTACGCTTGTAGGGATTCCTGCTTAGTCTGTCAACGGAAAAGTCCTGAAAGCTGCTCTGGACGTTCCGGTTGACAATTCCCGACAAAAGATTTAAGTGCTTCTCCTTAACCGAATTTATGACAACGCGAAAAATGCAGGCAGCGCTTTGGTATGGTCCTGAAGAGATTCGGGTCGAGCAGATCGACATTCCCGAGATCCGGCCGAATGAGGTTTTGGTCAAGATCGGAACCGCGCTCACCTGTGGGACCGACTTCAAGCTTTTCAGGCGGGGGCATGCCCTCCTTGTCAAAAATCTCCCTTCTCCGTTTGGCCACGAAATGTCCGGAACGGTCGTTGAAGCGGGGTCCGAGATCACCCGTTTCAAAGCTGGAGATCGTGTGGTTGCCGCTAATTCCGCCCCTTGCGGTCACTGTTTCTTTTGCAAGAAAGAAACATGGAACCTTTGCGAAAATCTAGAATTTCTGAATGGGGCTTATGCTGAGTATATCCGGGTCCCCGCCCAGATTGTCGCTAAGAACCTCTACCACATCCCTGACTCCCTCTCCTTCCGTGAAGCGGCCCTGACGGAGCCTCTCGCTTGTGCCTTGCACTGTATTGAAAAGGTGGGGCTTAAGGCGGGAGAAACTCTCTGTGTTATTGGCGCCGGCCCCTGTGGCCTTCTCTTCGTCCAGCTGGGAAAGCTTCTCGGAGCCCGTGTCATCTGTGTCGGGCGTGGGGATGAGAAGCTTCAGGTCGCAAAAAAATTGGGGGCTGATCATATTTTCAGCATTTTGGAAGAGGGAGTGATCCGGGATCGTGTGAGAAAGGTTTGCCCCGGAGGCTACGGCCCCGATGTCGTCATTGAAGCAGCCGGTCAGCCGGCAACATGGGAGATGTCGACGGAACTGGTTCGGAAGGGCGGACGCGTCTGGCTTTACGGCGGTTGTTCCCAGGGGACCAAGGTGACTTTTGATACCCATCGGATCCATTACGACGAAATCTGCATTTCAGGTGTTTTTCACCATACGCCGACCCACTTTGCCCGGTCGCTTTCGTATATCGCTGAAAAGAGAATTGATGTGACGCACCTGATTGCCGGTGAGCGACGGCTTTCCGAGTTAAATCAGGTTTTTTGCAAGAATGTCCCTGAAAATCCGTTGAAGATCGCGATCATTCCTTAATCGTACCACAGGCACTAATCGTAGTACTCTAATCCCAAATGAGTAATCTGGTCCTCACCCATCATGTAACGGAGGGTGTTCTTCAGTTTCATTTCCTGGATGAAGAGGTTGTGCTCCGGATATAGATTGGGGGCGGTCATCGGGCTCTTGTAGTAGAATGAGAGCCACTCTTGAGTTCCCTTCATATGGGCTCGTTGGGCCAGGTCCATAAAGAGGACGAGATCGAGGACCAGTGGGGCTGCCAAGATTGAATCGCGGCAGAGGAAGTCGATTTTGAGCTGCATCGGGTACCCCATCCAACCGAAGAGGTCGATATTGTCCCAACCTTCTTTGTTATCTCCCCGGGGTGGGTAATAATGGATCCGGACCTTGTGGTAAAAATTGCTGTAAAGGTCTGGGTAAAGTTCTGGTTGAAGAAGCGTCTCTAACACGGAGAGCTTGCTCTCTTCTTTTGTCTTAAAGGAATCTGGATCATCCAAAACCTCGCCATCACGATTGCCCAAGATGTTGGAAGAAAACCAGCCGGAGAGTCCCAGGTAACGGGCCTTAAGGCCAGGGGCGATGATCGTTTTCATCAAAGTCTGACCGGTTTTAAAATCCTTGCCGGAGAGGGGGACCTTCTTTTCGTGGGCCAGCTCCTGCAACGCCGGGATGTCGACAGTCAAATTTGGCGCCCCGTTGGCAAACGGGATCCCTTCTCGCAGGGCGGCATAGGCGTAGAGCATCGAAGGGGCGATTGCCGAATGATTGGTTTTCAACCCCTCTTCAAAGTTGCGGAGGGTTTCGTGGACCTTCTCGGCCTTGAAGTAGACCTCTGTCGAGCCACACCAGACCATCACGCAGCGGGAGAGGCCGTTCTTTTCCTTAAATTTTCGGATATCTTCAGAGATTTGATCCACCAAGTCCATCTTGGTCGCTCCCTTTTTGACATTTTTGCCATCCAGATTTCGGACGAAATTCTTGTCAAAGGCGGCGGACCAGGGGCGTATCGCTTCGAGTGATGGTTTCAGTTTGGCGAGGTCGGTTTCGCTCAAGACCCCAGCGGTGCGGGCTGCTTCATAACCGTTTGATTCAAAGATATCCCATCCCCCGAAGACAAGGTCGGAGAGCTTGGCGAGAGGCACAAAATCTTTGACGAGAGGGGTCCGTTTTTCGGTTCTTTTCCCGAGGCGGATACGCCCCATCTGAGTCAGCGAGCCGATTGGTTTGGCCAAGTCATTTTTAATCGCTTCAACACCAGCAATAAAAGTTGTTGAAACCGCCCCCATCCCGACAAGAAGGACACCTAATCGGCCTTTTGGCTCTTCAATTTTAGTCCCTTTTTCGATCATGCTTATTTCACCTCGTGAATTTGTTTGCAAAGACCTGATAGCGGGATAATCACTGTTATCAGGGTGTTGCCGTGCTATCATGTAGGCCTCGTGATGTAAACTAAAAAAGGATTGTAAATAGGACGCAACTTGCTGGGAGAGGGGTGCGATAAGGGGGGTGTTCAATATATGGAGAGATTATGATTCAGTGGATTAAATCAATTGTTGGTCATGTCATGCCGAACGTCATCAGCCAGGGGGCCAAGGAGGCGGATGACGATAAAGGGTTCCTGATCGATGTTGCCGAGGGGGCCTATCTTGCTGAAAAGGCTGGTGAAAAAGGGGCGCTCCTCCTGGGAATGATTCAAAAGGGGGGTAGCGAGATGGCCAAGCTTCAAATGGTCTATAATGTGAGGAAGAAGGTCAAAAAACAGATTTCCCCCGCCTACGAAAATGTCCCCGACATTGTTGATGAGATTACCGAACGGGTTGTCGAAGCGGCGTTAGCCGACCCGCACTACAAAAAACTCTTCGGTTAAAAACGAAGATTACCCTCTATTCCTGTCAAAACTCCGGTATTGAATCGCCTCAGCCAAGTGTTTTGTTTGAATGGCGTCGCTCGCCACAAGGTCGGCGATCGTTCGAGCCACCTTCAGAATTCGGTCATAGGCCCTGGCGGAGAGGTTCAATTTGGTCATGGCGGTTTCTAGCAAACGGTTCCCCTCGGTGGTCAAGGTGCAAAATCGACGAACAAGCCGAGGCCCCATCTGTGAATTGGCATAAATTTTTTGTTTATGAAGCCGAATTGCCTGTTTTTCCCGGGCAGCAAGTACTCTTTCGCGGATAGACGAGGAGGATTCTCCCTCACCGAGCGCTGCCAGTTCCGTGTAACGAACCGGAGGGACTTCGATATGGATATCAATCCGGTCGAGGAGCGGACCAGAAAGGCGTGTCCGATAATTCTGTTTTTGAAGAGAGGTGCAAGAGCAGCTCTGGTGGGGTGAGGTCAAAAAACCACACCGGCAGGGGTTCATGGCGGCGACCAGCATGAAGTCTGCCGGAAAGGTGAGGGTGGAGAAGGCGCGTGCGATGGTCACCTTGCCCCCCTCGATCGGTTGCCTCAAGACCTCGAGGACATTTTTCTTGAATTCAGGGAGTTCGTCCAGAAAAAGGACCCCACGATGGGCGAGGCTGACTTCACCCGGTTTTGGAACAGTCCCTCCACCAATCAGCCCGGCATCCGAAATAGTATGGTGGGGGGCGCGAAAAGGGCGATCGGTCAGAAGCGGCTTCTGTTTTTCAACAAGCCCGAGTGCGCTGTAAACTTTTGTGGTCTCGAGCGCCTCTTCGAACGAAAGTGGCGGGAGGATCGTCGGGATTCTCTGCGCGAGCATTGTTTTTCCGGTGCCGGGCGGACCGATCATTAGGATGTTGTGCCCTCCGGCGGCGGCAACCTCGATAGCCCTCTTCGCCTGTTCCTGCCCGCGGATCTCGCTAAAGTCGGAGTCGTAATGCCCATTTGAATTCAACGGAGAGATCTCCGGTGGGAATGAGAACAACTGGCGTTTCCCGTTTAGAAATTCGACCACCTCTGAAAGGTGGGAGACCGCTAAAATTTCTAGATCCTTCACGATCGCTGCCTCTGTCCCGTTTTCCTTGGGGAGTATGATCCCCTGAAAACGGTTTTTCTTGGCGATCAGGGCTACCGCTAAGGCTCCACGGATCGGCTTGATCATGCCGCTCAACGTGAGTTCGCCGACGACCAAATACTTGGGGAGAAGATCCTTATTTAAGCCATTGGAAGAAGCGAGTAGACCGAGGGCGATCGGCAGGTCAAAGGCGGTCCCTTCTTTTTTAATGTCGGCGGGGGCGAGGTTGATCGTGATCTTCCGGTGCATAAATTCGTAACCGGAATTTTTGATCGCCGCGATCACACGGTCCCGCCCCTCACGCACCGAATTTTCTGGAAGGCCGACCGTGTTCCAAGTGGGAAGTCCCCCACCGGTGATATCGACTTCCACCTCTACCGGGTAGGCATCGATCCCAATCAACCCGGCGCTAAAAATCTTCGAGAGCATGTTAAAGAGCTATGCAATCGATAGGCCAGATAATTTCGTAGGGGCAGACCCCTTTAGTCTGCCTAAAACAGTTCGTTTTTCATACGGGCAGTTCGAAAATCGAACCCTTTGATCTTCTCAAAAAACTATTTTATAGAGAATGGATGACCTTGAATAATATTGAGAAGTGCTATCGCCAGCTCCGAAAGGAGGGGAGAGAGATCCTTCGCCTCTTTGACGGGAATCCCAATCATCACGGCCTTCAGTTCCCCCCGGAACTGTTGATTCAAGAATATCGAAAATACTTCGAGAATGAGGGATACGATCCTGATTCAAAAGGTCTTCTGGTGGCACGAGAGGTTATTTCTAATTATTATGGCTCAAGCGGTTTTGCAGTCGGTCCGGACCAGATCCTTCTGACCCCTGGGACGAGCGAATCTTTTTTCTATATTTTTTCAATCCTCACCCAGCCGGGGGACAATATTTTGGTCCCGAACCCAGCCTACCCTCTTTTTGATGAGATTGCCCGGCTGGCAAAGATAGAACTGAAACATTACCAGTTGATGGAAGAGAAAGGCTGGGGGATCGATTTTGAGGATCTGGAATCTAAGATTGATCAGTCGACTCGGGCGATCGCTGTTATTTCTCCGCATAACCCGACCGGGATGGTGGCGACAGCCAAAGAGATGGAGAAGATCGTGGCCCTCGCAAAAGAACATGATTTAGCGATTTTATCGGATGAGGTCTATGCCGATTTTATTTTTGATAAGTCAGACCTCTCCCCAACCCTCTCCTTACTAAGGAGAGGGGGACCATCACTTCCCCTTTGGTTCACCTTGAATGGGATTTCCAAAATGTTTGCACTGCCGGCGCTGAAGCTCGGCTGGATTGCCGTCTCGGGAGATCCGAAGAGGGTGGCGGTTGCGGTCGATCAGCTGGAGACTGTTGCCGACACCTTTCTTTCAACCCATATGCCGATTCAAAGGGCACTTCCGGCGCTCTTTCGAGAAGGAAAAGAGTTTCTTTCAGGGTATCGTGAAGAGGTTGAGGGGAGAAAGAAACTCGCCGTTCAGATCCTTCAACAGTCGGACAGGATTCGGTTTGTGGAGCCCAAAGGGGGATTTTATTTGATGGCGGAGGTTTGTAGGGGCGGCCCCGTGTGGCCGCCCTTGAAAAATGGGCAGACACATAGGTCTGCCCCTACGGAAGAACAATTCATCATTGAATTGATGCGCCAAACAGGCGTTTTTGTCCATCCCGGTTACTTCTTTGATTATGAGAAGGGGGTTAACTTCATATTTTCTTTTTTGGCGGAACCGAAGGTTCTGAAAAAAGGACTTACCCAGCTCGTCGAATTTATCGAAAGTTTGTAGGGGTAGCTAGAAAAGTTCACTTGAACTAATCCATTTTATAGGTAAATCTCTGTCATAATGAGTAACGAATTTGAGAAGTCATCAGGGGCTATTTCCCCTTTTGGAGCTATCCGCCGCACTAATGAAGCCGGAGGTGAATACTGGTCGAGCCGGGATTTCGCTCAAGTCCTCGGTTACACGGATTATCGAAACTTCGAACAGGTTATTTATAAGGCTCGAACCGCTTGTTTTAACAGCGGTCAGCGGATCGAGGACCATTTCGTTGACGTCACCGAAATGGTTTCCATCGGTAGCGGGGCTACCAGAGAGGTAAAAACTACATTTCTTTCTCGGTATGCTTGCTATCTTGTTATCCAGAATGCAGATCCCTCAAAAGAAATCGTTGCTTTAGGACAAACCTACTTTGCTGTTCAAACCAGACGCCAAGAAGTCTCAGACCAGTCGACTGAAGATGAGCGCCGATTGCTTCTGAGAGACGAGATCAAGATTCATAACATGAGACTAGCTGAGACGGCCAAACGGGCTGGTGTCGTTACCTCAATGGATTATGCCATCTTTCAGAACCACGGCTACATGGGTCTTTATGGTGGAATGACGGCCCAAGATATTCATCGTCACAAACGGTTGAAGAAAGGCGGGCAAATTCTCGACCACATGGGCAGCACGGAACTCGCTGCGAATTTATTCCGCGCTACTCAAACGGAGGAAAAGATCCGTAGGGAACGGATTATCGGAAAGGATAGGGCCAATCAAACACACAGAGACGTTGGTGCGAAAGTCCGACAAACTATCCGGGAGCTCGGGGGAACCATGCCGGAAAGCCTACCGACTGTGGAAAATATCAAAGAGGTTCGGGCTAAACAGAGGAAGGAATTGAAGGAAAAGTAGGAAATGGTCTAAGAATGAAGACTTGAATCCTTTTCGAGCTGGTAAACTTTGCTCTCTAATCGTTTAATAAATAGCGCGCCTTCTCGTGTGAAAGGACAAAGTCTCATATGTTCAATTATTTCTTTTAGTTCTTTGGTATCTTCCTTTATTGCTTGCATAAGTCCTCCTTGTTACTCTTAGTAGTCGTGCTTCCTATGTCCTAGAAACTCGCATATCGTCTGGTAATTGTCAAGGTCACCAGACAAAAACCCACAGGATTTCTAGACAAATAAACCTGTTTTTTATTCCTAATTTATAATTTAACCCCCAATGCTTTTAATTTCTCGCGAAGGATATCTGTGTCCGCACCCTCCGCTTCTGCTTTATGTGCAATTATAACTGCTTCTGCTAGAAAATTTAGGTCCTTACTCAGACCCATATCATTTGCTAGCTTGATAGTTTCTAGATCTTCTGAAAGAAGCGACGCGATAACATCTTCCCTCTTTATTGGTGTGCCCTTACGATTTAACTGGGCAAAAAATTCATTAGAAAAACTCAGTCTCTTCTTCAAGTATTCCTCTCTAGCCTGTCTTAATGTACGCGCAGCCTCTTGATCTTCCTCTGAAATCCCATCCTGGATGTCCGCGCTTACACTTTCATTGATTTTTCTTAAACCCGGTAGCACTTGCAATGAGGCGCCGCCGACCTCAAAACATCTTATGGTCAAGGCATCAAGTTTATCTTCTATTGTAGACATTTCACCTATAGTTATCGACTCAGACAACGTTGCTTTATAACTTTCGAGCAAGATGTTTTTATAATCTGTCTCGATAGATTGGATATCGCGAAGGTCCTGTTCAACAGCTAAATCAATATCCCGCTGTGAAATTTTCCTTTTCTCATCCGGAAACAATAAATTGTTGTGCTTACGCTGCAAATGTTTTTCAAAACAACCAGGATTACCGCTCCAAACTAATGTTTCCGGTGACTCAGACAACATCTCGTTATTTTTTTCTCCCTTTATGGCATGAAGGGCCTTTGAAATCCCACCCAACTTCGAGATTACGATGAGAAGAAGAATTATGAGAGTAATAGCGAGGATTAAATTCATATTTGTATCTTACTTAATTTGATAGCCCCGTCTTTTTTGCTGCCTGGTGATGTTGACAAAGTCTTCTTTTATGGTTCGACGGGCTCACCATGTCCAAGTATTAGTAGAGACAGTCTTCATGCGGCTGCCCTTAAGAATGCGCGAGGACTCTCTCGGCATCGATTGCCGCCATGCAGCCTGAGCCGGCGGCTGTGATCGCTTGTCGGTAGACATGGTCTTGGACATCACCGCAGGCAAAGACGCCGGGGATGTTGGTCTTGGTCCCGTCGTGGGTGATCAGGTAACCGTTTTCATCCATTTCCAATTGCCCCTTGAAGAGTTGCGTGTTGGGGGTGTGGCCGATGGCGACAAAGAGGCCGGCGACTTTTAGATCGCTGGTTTGCCCCGTCTTCACATTCTTGATCCGGAGACCGGTCACTTCTTTTTCGCCCAGAACATCCTCTACCGTCGTATCCCAAATAAACTGGATCTTTTTATTGGCAAAGGCTCGATCTTGCATGATCTTGGAGGCGCGGAGTTCATGGCGGCGATGGACCACCGTGACCTTAGTCGCAAACTTTGTTAGAAAGAGCGCTTCTTCCATTGAGGAATCGCCACCGCCGACGATCGCGACCTCCATATTCCGAAAGAAGGCGCCGTCACAGGTGGCACAGGTCGTGACCCCTTTGCCCATCAGTCGTTTTTCGTTTTTGAGGCCAATCAGTTTAGCAGAGGCCCCGGTTGAAATAATAATTGCTTCGGACTCCTCTTTCTTATCGCCAATAAAGACCTGAAACGGCTGTTTTGAAAAATCAACGCGGGTAACATTCTTGGTGATGAAGCGGGTCCCGAAACGTTCCGCCTGCTTTCGAAAAAGGTCCATCATCTCTGGCCCCATGATGCCGGTTGGAAAGCCGGGGTAGTTTTCGACATCGGTCGTCAGCATCAACTGGCCCCCCGCCTGATACCCCTCGATCATGAGCGGCTTCAGATCGGCCCGCGAAGTGTAGATCGCGGCGGTTAGACCGGCTGGACCAGAACCAATGATGATGATTTTCTCAGTCATGGGAGCCGACAGTAATCTTTCCGTTTTAAGAAGTCAAATTGGTTGCTATTTGGCCCAACTCCCGCTAATTTTTTCCTCAACGTGCGACGGCTTATTGTTTTAAGTCTCTTTCTTGTCTCTCGACCAATCTTCGCTGAGTCATTTTATCCGGTTGTCGGTCCGATCCCGATCCGCAATCAGAACCCGCTTTATCTGCAATCGCTCGATTTGAGGCCGGAGCGACCGGTCGTCCTTCCTTCGGGCAGTTATGAGGTGGAGATGGCAGCCCCTTATTCAAATATCTTCGAACGTCGAACGTCGACAACAAGTGGTTACCAACTGGCCCTCGACATGGAGCTTTTGAGAAACTCCTTCCTCTTTCATTACGGTTTTTTGGATCAATTTGAAGTAGGGCTAGAACTCCCTTTTCTCCATTTTGATGGGGGATTTTTGGATAGCTTCGTCCAAGGTTTTCATAATGCCTTCGGTTTTCCGAACGGCGGGCGGGAAGATTTTCCGAATGACTCGTTTGACTATACGATCCGAAAGAACGGCACCACAGTTTATCAGGTGAAGGAGCAAGGGTACGGCCTTTCAGATCTTGTCCTCGATTTCAAATACCAGCTCTTGGAGGAACAGAAAAAGATCCCCGCCCTGGCGACCGCCTTTTATCTTAAACTACCGACGGGGGATCGCTCTCTTGGGCTTGGCAGCGGTAATACCGATCTCGGCTTTCAGCTCTCGGCAGAAAAAAGTTATGATCGCTTTCATGGGATGGTCAATCTTGGCTACTTTCTGATTGGAGGGAACGACCTCTTGGTGGAGATCAACAATTCGAATCTCTTTGCCTGGATGGCCGGCTTGGAAGTCAGCCTCATTCGCGACATTTGGTCGGGAATGATCCAATTGAGTGGTAGCAGTTCACTCTTTCATGGGACCGGTTTTCCCGAGCTGGATGATCCTGTTTTGAATTTGACAATCGGTTTTAGTGGTAAGATTGGCGATCAACAGCAATGGACCATTGCTTTTCAGGAAGATCCGGTCGCTGATGATGCCGCCATTGATTTCACCGCCTGGTTCCAGTGGTGCACTAAGTGGGGTGGTCCGAAAAAGATCCGTGGGTTGCTGTTGGGAAAAGCTCTTTAGAAAGGAATGTCATCCTCGGTATTACTGGCCGCGGCCGGCTCGTCAAAGCTGGGGGCCGTAGGCACCGCTGCTGATTTCGATCGATCAGAAGGGGATCCCAAAAACTGGACGTTTTGTGCAACGATCTCCGTGGTGGAACGCTTCTTTCCTTCTTTGTCATCCCACTGGCGCGTCTGGAGTCTCCCCTCGATGTAGACCTGCCGTCCCTTGGAGAGGTATTCCCTGCAAATCTCAGCCAGCTTCCCCCAGACAACAATCCGGTGCCACTCCGTCTTTTCAGCCGCTTCCCCTGTTTTGCCGGTCCACTTTTCTGTGGTGGCAATATTAAAGGTGGCAACGGTCTGGTTATTGGCGGTGGAGCGGACTTCTGGGTCGCTGCCGAGGTTGCCAATCAAAATTACCTTGTTCAGGCTGGCCATGCCCCTCACCTATTTTCTTCTTGTAAGAGAGTCAAGGGCTAAAGTATAAAGCCGACTCACACGATGGCAACCACCGCACTGATTCTGGCCGCTGGCAAAGGGGAGAGGATGCAATCAGAGACCCCCAAGGTCCTGCACCCTCTTTTGGGTCGACCCTTGATCCATTACCCGATGGAACTGGCTTCTCAAGTTGGTGTTCGAAAGAAAATTGTTGTGGTTGGGTATCAGGCCGGTTTGGTCAAGGAGGCGCTGAAGGGGAGTGGGGCCGAGTTTGTCTTTCAGAAAAATCAGAAGGGAACCGCTCATGCGGTGGGGGTCGCCCGACAAAAACTTTCAGGCTTCCAGGGGGACCTTCTGATCCTTTATGGGGATGTTCCCCTTTTAAAGGAGGCAACACTCAGACAGCTTCTTACTGTCTATAAGAAAAGCGGCGCAGCACTGGCCCTCCTCTCGGCACATTTTGAAAACCCGACCGGCTATGGACGAGTCGTCCGAAACGGCAATGGAGAGATTCGAGAGATTGTTGAGGAGAAGGATGCGACGCCGGAACAAAAGAGGATTCGTGAGGTCAATACCGGCCTGATGGTGGTCCGGGCACCGCTCCTTTTTTCAGTTCTGGATGAGATCCAGAAGAGCGTCGTGAGTGGGGAATATTACCTGACTGATGTTATTCGTCACCTTGTCGAGCGAGGTGATCCTGTTGTTTCTGTTTCTGCGGCGTCTGAGAGTGAGGTCTTGGGGATTAACAATCGTTTGGAACTGGCGCGGGCGGAAAAAATTATGAGACAACGGATTGTGGAACAATGGATCCATCGCGGGGTCCAATTCGCTGATCTCGATCGGGTTGTTGTGGGGCCGGATGTGGTGATCGGCAAGGGGTCTGAAATAGGGCCGGATTGTTTCATCACAGGGAGGACAAAGATCGGTTATTGTTGTCGTCTCCAGCAAGGTGTCGTGATTGAGTCATCAACGCTTGCCGATGGGGTTCATGTAAAACCATACTCCGTGATTGTTGAGAGCCATGTCGGTAGTGGGTCGATCATCGGTCCGTTTGCCCACCTTCGGCCCGGGACGAAGCTCGCTGAAAAAGTTCATATCGGTAATTTTGTAGAAACGAAAAAAAGCTCGCTCGGGAAAGGGTCCAAGGCGAATCACCTCACCTATTTGGGGGACGCGGTGATCGGCAAGGGAGTGAATGTTGGTGCCGGAACGATCACCTGCAATTATGACGGCTTTAATAAATACAAGACTATTTTGGCCGACAACGTTTTTGTCGGTAGCGACACGCAATTCGTCGCCCCGGTTCGGGTTGGCAAAGGGGGTTGGGTTGGTGCGGGAACGACGGTGACGAAGAATGTTCCTGCCGGGGCGTTGGCTGTTTCGCGCGTCGAGCAGAAAAATATTTTGAATTGGAAGAAGAAGGGAAAGAAAAAATAATGTGCGGCATTATCGGTTACACAGGAAGAAAAAACGCGACTGAGATCCTGATCGACGGCTTGAGGCGGCTGGAGTATCGCGGCTATGATTCGGCCGGAGTCGCTGTTCTGCAAAATGGCCAGATTGACATCCGAAGGGCTTCGGGAAAATTGGGCAACCTTGAGGCGTTGTTAAAGGCTGATGCGCCGCGCGGGACCT